>DASTGK010000098.1:0-6122 GCA_035719085.1 Anaeromyxobacteraceae bacterium | reverse complement strand
AGAGGGCTCCGTAGGCCCGGACGAGGAGCGGGCGCGGGCGCTGCGCCGCGAGGCGGGCCTGCACGGTGGCGGTGGAGCCGATGGGGGCGCGCGACGGCACGGGCGGCACGGCGGCAGGGCTCACGGGGTGGCTCCTGGCTGGGCGTCGAGGCGGTAGACGATCTCGCCGGCCCGGACGAAGCGCAGCTCCTCGCGGGCGGCCCGCTCGCGCGCCTCCGGGTCGGAGCGCAGCGCCCGGGCCTCGGCCGCGAGCCGGGCGTTCTGCGCGGCGAGCTGGGCGTTCTCGGCGGCGAGGCGCGCCACGTCCCCGCGCAGCCGCTCGTGCTTGCGCAGCCCCTCCGGATCGAAGGCCGCGGCGACCCCGAAGGCCACCAGCCCCACGAAGAGGAGCCACCAGGTTTTCCGCTGACGTGTCGAGGACATGGGCCGGCACCGGCGAGCGTACCAGCCGGGGCCCCTCCGTCCAGAAATCGTCCGATGGCCGGCGCTACCGGCCCGATCTATGAGTGGCGCCGTGCCGCTCCTCGCCGCCCTCCTGCTCGCCGCCGGCCCGGCCGTCGTCACCGAGACCCGCCCGGTGATGGGGACGCTCTGCTCCGTGACGCTGGCCGGCGTCGAGCCGGACCGCGCGGCGCCCGGCGTCGAGGCGGCCTTCGCCTTCTTCGACCGGGTCGACGAGGTGATGAACGAGTGGCGCCCCGACTCGCCCCTCTCGGCGCTCAACGACGCCGCCGGCCGGGGCTGGGTGGAGCTGCCCGGCGACCTGTGCCAGGTGCTCGCCTACGCCAAGGCCGGCGCCGAGCGGACCGGCGGCCGCTTCGATCCGACCTGGGCCGCCCTCTCGGACCTCTGGCGCTTCGACGGGACGCAGTCGGAGCCCCCCTCCGACGCCGCGCTCGCCGCCCGCTGCCCGCTCGTCGGCCACCGCGGCCTCGAGCTCGCGCCGCGGCCTGGGGGCGGGTGCCGGGCGCGCCTGCTCCGGCCGGGGATGCGGGTCGGCCTCGGCGGCATCGCCAAGGGCTGGGCGGTCGACCAGGCGGCCCGGGCGCTGCGCGCGCTCGGCTACCGCGACTTCCTCCTCCAGGCGGGCGGCGACCTGTACGCCGCCGGCCGGCGCGGCGACGCGCCCTGGCTCGTCGAGGTCCGCTCGCCCCACGCCGGCCCGCTCGACGCCCTGGCCGCGCTCGAGCTCGCCGACCAGGCCTTCTCCACCTCCGGCGACTCGGAGCGGTTCTTCGAGCGGGCCGGCAGGCGCTACCACCACGTCATCGACCCGCGCACCTGCCGCCCGGCCGAGGGCGGCCGCTCGGTCACCATCCTGGCGCCGAGCGCGCTCGAGGCCGAGGTGCTCTCGAAGGCGGTGCTGGTCGAGGGGGGCGCGGCCGGCCTGGCGATCGCGACCAGGGGCGGCGCCGAGGCGCTGCTGGTCGACGGCGAGGGGAAGCTCCACGCCACGCCGGGGCTGGCCGGGCGGCTCCAGCCGGTGCCCTCGCCGGAGTGAAGCGCCCTTCAGGCGGCGCGGCCGCGCTCGCGGCTCCTCACGCCGAGCCGGTGGCGCCCCTCGGCGCGGTCGGTGCGCGGCGCCGGCCAGGCGACGGCGACGAGCAGCGCGGCCCAGCCGAGCAGGAGCGCCTCGAAGCCGACGAAGGCGCCGATCTTGGCCCAGGCGAGCCAGGGGGCGAGGTAGCGGACGCCGAAGCCGGCCACGAGGCTCAGGAGCGCGAGGCCGAAGGAGGCGGCGGTGAGCCGCCGGTGGACCTGCGGCAGGAGCACGGCGGCGGCGCCGACGACGTGGACCACGGCGAAGAGGACGAGCGGGACGGCGATGAGGTGCGGCACCGCCGTCTCCAGCAGCCCAGCGAGCGTGCGCGGCGCCGCGAAGGTGGCCTCGTTGCCCAGGTAGAAGTCGCGCACGCGGGCCGGCGTGCCCCCCAGCTTCAGGACGAAGAGGACCGCGCCGGAGCCGGCGATGAGGAGGAGGAAGCCGGCGAACGCCAGGGCGGGCGCCCGCTGAGACGGCGGCAGCCGCGGCTCAGCCATTGGCCTTCCCGTTGGCCGGCGCCGGGCCGAAGGTGGCGAAGGTGACGGCGATGGCGGCCGCCAGCGCCAGCGTCGCCGCGAGCGTGGTGGCGACGCGCAGCGCGCCGCCGCCGCCGAGGGCCACCACCAGGAACGGGGCGCCGAGGTCAGCGAGCGCCGCCGTGAGGGCGGCGGCGAAGAGCGCGGTGCGCAGCGCCGGCCGGAGCCGGCAGACGCCCAGGATCGAGCCGAGCATGAAGAGGACGAAGCCGTAGAGGAAGGCGCCGGCGTGCAGCTCCTCCCACAGGGCGGCCTTCGGCAGCGCGTCCCCCTCCCCCGTGCCGAGGTAGTGCAGGTCCACCTCGGCCGCCGAGAGGCCGCCGCCGGTGGCGCGCTGCAGCAGGAGCGCCGCCACCGCCAGGGCGGCGAAGGCCAGGAAGGCCCGCACCGGCGCCTTGGCCCGCGCCAGGCGGGCCTCCGACGGATCGACGAGGAACCTCACGGGCGCACCTCCCTGGCCTCGCGCAGCGCGGCGAGCAGCCAGCGCGCCTGCTCGGCGATGCCGCGGGCCGAGAGGGTCGCGCCGGTGATGGGCGCGATGTCGTCGCCGACCGCGAGCCGGTCGGAGGAGCCCTTGCCGCCGAACTGCGCCAGCCAGCGCTCGGGCGGCCGGTACTCGGCCGGCTCGAGGAAGGCCAGGATCGAGATGCGGCGGATCCGGCCGTCCGGCTCGAAGCCGAGCAGGAGCGTCTCGCGCTTGGTCCGGACGACGTGGGCCTGGATGACGGCGTAGCCCGCCACCGCCCCGCCCTTCCTGGCCGTGTAGAAGGTGACGAGCCGCTCGCGGACGCGCGCCCGGGCCAGCTGCTCGATGCGCGCCACCATGGCGTCGGTGAGGAGCACGTCCCGCGGCTCGACGGCGTCGGCCTCGGGGAAGAGCTGCCGCACGAGCTGCTGGTCGGCGCCCGCCGCCGGGCCGCCCGCGGCGGCGGGCCCGGCGGCGAGGAGCGCGACGAGGATGGCGGAGTGGACCATCCGTGACCTCCGATCAGAAGGCGAAGCCGGCGCCCAGGTTGACCTGCTGCGTCTGGCTGCCCGCGGCGCGGGAGTCGCGCCGCTGCCAGTCGGCCTTGAGCGCCACGGTGGAGAGGGGCTTCCAGGTGAGGCCGGCGGTCACGACGCTCCGGTCGACCGAGGGGTCGCGGGTGAAGCCGGGGGCGACGCGGGCGTTCAGGTCGTAGGCCTCGTAGCGCACGAAGGGCGAGAGCGACGCCTCGGAGCCCGGGGTGGCGAGCGTCAGGACGTCGTAGGCCGCCTCGACGTAGCCGCCGCGCACGCGCGAGCCGAGCACCGGGTTGTTGGGGAGGACCTGCTCGAGGAGCGCCGTGTCGGTGAGCGAGCCGGCGGCGTAGAGCGCCTTGGCCGCGACGCCGCGCCAGGCGACGGTGGCGTGGGCCTCGGCGATGGTCACGTCGGCCTGGACCGCCTCGCCGGCGGCGGTGCGCAGCCCCTGCCCGGCGCGCCCGTGGTAGACGGAGCCGCCCACCGTGGCCGGGCCGGCCGCGTAGTGGAGCGCCAGCACGCCGGCCAGCGTCTGCGCCCTCGCCTCGCCGCCGAGGGTGCGGGCGCGGCGCAGCCACTCGCCGGCCGAGACCGGCTCCTCGGCGCTGGCCGCCTGCACGTCGAGGCCGTTGATCAGGTAGGCCTGGTAGCGCAGCCCAGCGTACTCACCGTGCAAGCCGACGCCGTTCTCGCTCCAGGTGGCCGGGATGATGTTCTTCTCCACGTCGTTGCGCAGGACGCCGTTGAAGAAGGGCGGCTCGTGCAGCTCGTTGGTGATGCCCATCGGCACGAGCAGGTTGCCGGCGCGCACGCGCAGCGCGTCGTTCACCAGGAAGTCGAGGTAGGCGAACTCGACCGCCACCTCCTTGCCGGCGTGCTCGAACTCGATCTCCGAGTTCATGACGATCCGGTCGCTGAACCGGTAGCCGACGTAGAGGACGGCGCGCAGCAGGTCGCTCTGGTCGTCGGCGCCCTGGCGCACGTTGGTGTAGGTCATCTCGCCGTAGCCGCCGATCGAGAGCCCCTTGGGCGCGAAGTAGACCTTGGACGCGGCCGGCCCGAGGCCGCCATAGGACTGGTACTCCACGTCGCGCAGCCCGAGCTCCAGCTTCAGGCGGCGCAGCTCCTCGGTGAGGGTGCGGACCTCCTCCTTGGTGGCCGGGCCGGCGTCCTTCGCGGCCGGCGCGGCGGCGGCCGGCTCCTCGGCGAGCGCGCGCGGGTGGAGGACGAGCGCGGCGACGGCGGCGGCGGCGAGCACGATCTTGATAACGGTTCTCATCTTTGGTGCGTGGCTCCTGGTGGCCTGCCCCGGGTCGGGGAGGCGGTTGGACTAACGGGCTTCGACGGGCTTCACGTAGATCTCGCCGGCGATCTCGGGATCGAGGGCGATGGTCGTCTCCCCGATCTCGATGACGTACGAGGGGGAGCGCTGGTGGAGCCGGATCTCGCTGCCGGGGATGACCCCGAGCGCGGCGAGCCGGTCCATGCGGTCGTGGAACTTGGGGGCGATGAAGACGATGCGGCCGGAGGCCCCCAGCTCGAAGTGGTGCAGGCCGGTGACGAGCGGCCGGAGCGAGCGCTGGTAGGCGCCGCAGCAGAGCCCCGGCGGGATGGGCTTGCCGTGCGGGCAGGTCGGCGGGTGGCCGAGCAACGTGCAGACCGAGTCGGTCGCCTCGGGCGAGAGGATGTGCTCGAGCTCGCAGGCCTGCAGCTCCATGGTCGCCTCGGAGACGGCCAGCAGGTCCTTGAAGAGCCGCTCGGTGAGCCGGTGGCGCCGCACCACGTCGCGGGCCTTCTTCTCGCCCGCCTCGGTGAGCAGCACGCGCTCGCCGTCGAGCCGCAGGAGCCCGTCGGCCGCGAGGGCGCGCAGGTCCTCCGGGGCGCAGCCGGGCGCGTGCCCCTCGCCGGCGTGGGCCAGGATGGCGGCGGCGCCGTCGCGCCCCTCCTCCGCCTCGGTGAAGACGGTCTCCAGGATCTCCTCGATCCGCCTCGGCTGCATCGTGCTCAGGGGGTCCTTCCCTTCTGCCGCCGGGCGTCGAGGAACTGCTTGAGCTTGCCCGCCAGGCCGGCGTTCTCCTGGGGGAAGCTGTAGCCGCAGCCGGGACAGCAGACGACCCGGCAGCCCTTGGCCATGGGGCAGCTCGGCCGGCACCCCTGGCCGGAGGCGTCGAACTCGGCCCCGCAGAGCGGGCAGCGCTCCAGGCGCGGCGCGGGGGCGAGGGCGGGGGCCATCAGTAGAGCCACCGCATGAGGACGTTGACGAGCGCGCCCGTGCCGAAGGCGAAGGGCAGGATGAAGGCCATCATGGCCGTGCCGGTCTTCCAGCCCCGCTCCTTCAGGATCATGAAGAAGTTGGCGATGCAGGGGATGAAGAGCGTGATAGTGACGAGGGCCACCACCACCTGGATCTCCATCACCCGGGTCATGGTGTGCGCCTGCATGTACGGCTCGTAGTGGGCGAAGAGGCCGGCGGCGGCGTAGTCGCGCCGCAGGAAGCCGAGGATGAAGGCTCCGGCCGCCTCCTTGGGCAGGCCGAGCAGGCCGTCCATGAGCGGCTCGGCCGCCCGCTCCAGCGTGGCGAGGCCGTGGAAGCGATCCAGCACCCAGAGGATGAGCGTGCCGAGGACGAAGAGCGGCAGCGCCTCGCGCAGGTACCACTCGATGCGCGCCAGCGTCTTCACCACCACGTTGCCCGCCTGCGGCACTCGCAGCGGCGGCAGCTCCAGCATGAAGTCGGAGCCGCGACCGGGGATGACCTTGGCCGCCAGCCAGCCGACGAGGAAGATCACGGCGAGGAGCGTGCCGCCGAACCAGAGGAGCGCGCCCGCCGGCAGCGACGCGGTCATGGCCAGGATGACGGCCAGCTGCGCGCTGCACGGGACCGCCAGCGCCAGGAGCAGCGTCACGATGACCCGCTCCTTGCGCGTCTCCATGATGCGCGCGGTCATCGTCGCCATGGTGTCGCAGCCGAGGCCGAGCACCATGGGGAGCACCGCCTTCCCGTTCAGCCCCATCCGCTTGAAGATCTGGTTCACCATCAC
>DASTGK010000097.1:0-3949 GCA_035719085.1 Anaeromyxobacteraceae bacterium | reverse complement strand
GGGCCTGCGCCTCGAGACGGCGGGCCTCGGCCTGGGCGGCGGCGTCGCGATCGCCGAGCGCCTCGTCGCTGGCGCGGAGCCGCTTGAGGCGGGCCTCGGCCTGCGTCTCCTGATCCTTGACCTGGGCCTCGAGCACGTCGTCGGCGCTCGGGGCAGCGGCCTTCGTCGGGCCGGGGAGGCGCGGCGGGGCGGCGGAGAGGGCGGGCGGCGCGTAGGGGGCGTGCTGCAGGTGGCGCGGCTCGCCGAGCGCCGACGGGTCGGAGAGGTGGATCTTGAGCCGGAAGTGCGGGCGGTCCTCGACGAGCAACGGGCCGGCCGGGGCCTCCTCGGCCGCCGGGGCCTCCTCGACCGGGGCCTCGGCGACCGGCACGCGCGTCGGCTTGGGGGCCGGGGAGACGGCGACGGCGCCGAAGCCGAGGCTGACGCGGACGCCCGACTGGTCGGGCAGCCAGGAGACGCCGAGGCTCACGCCGGCGCGCGGCGTCAGCCGGTAGCGGAGCGCGGCGCCGACGATCGGGCCGTCGGCCGTCTTGACCGCCTCGAGCGCGGTGTCGAGCCGGGGGACGATGGCGACGGTGGCGCCGAGGCCGGCGGTGAGCGCGGTCGAGTAGGGGCGCGGGCCGTGGCCGTCCACGCCGACGAAGGCGGCCAGCCTCACCGGGCCGAGCTGGCCGGTGGAGCTGGTGAGCTGGGCGCCGCCGTTCCCCTTCCAGTTGAACCGGTCGGAGGTGAGCTCGAGGGCGAGGCCGGGACGGAACAGCTCGGGCGCGAAGAGCTGCAGCTTGAGCGCGGCGCCCATGAGGAGCGGGGAGGGGCGCGGATCGCCCGGGTAGCCCCACTCGCGCATGAAGAAGCCGACGTCGAGCCGCTGGGAGAGGCCGGTGACGATGGAGAGCGGCAGCGGGCCGGCCTCCGCCGTGACGCCCGAGAGCTTGTCGAGCCGCAGCTCGCCGCCGACGAGGCCACCGCCGCGGCCGATGGTCTCGGCGTCCGGCACGTCCAGGATGCCCGAAGCGCCGCGGCGACCCGGAAAGGGGTCGGCGGCGGCGGCGCCGGGGACGAGGAGCGCTACGAGGGCGCTGGCGACGATCGGGGCGAGGAGCCTCAAGTCAGCCTCTCCGCACTTCCTGCCGCTCGGCGGCGCCGACGGGTCGGGTGAGTCCGAACTGGGTGAGCGTCCGCTCGACGCTCCGCGTGCTGACGGAGTGGCCGCGCCGGCCAAGCTCCTCGGCGATGAGGGCGGCGCTGCGCTCCGGATCGAGCAGGCGGGCGCGGACGATGAACCGGATGACCTCGAGCGGGCGGCGCCAGGGGCTGCGCGGGCCGGGGGGGCGGGAGAGCAGCCCCTCGACGCCCAGCTCGCGAAACCGGCGCAGCTTCTCGTAGTAGGTGCTGCGGGACCGCTGGAACTCCGCCAGGACCTCGTCGAGCGGGCGGCCGCTCGTCTCACCCTCGATGAGCATCATGAGGTCGAGCGCGGCGCCGTCGTCGGCGCGCAGGGGCAGCGCACCACCGGGGCCAGTGACCGCTCTGGGTGAGACGTTCTTCCGCATGACTCCGACGATATCCGAAGGATTTTGGCGGTCTTGGATACGGAAAGCGCGGGGCGTCTCGCGACGCCCCGCGCCAGGATCAGACTACTTGATGTGGCAGGCCTTGCAGATGGCCGAGGCGGCCGTCGGAGCGCGGAGGAAGAACGCGTTCGTGGCGAGCGTGTTGTGCACGTCGTGACAGCTGCCGCACTCGATGCCCGCCGCGGTGGCCGAGCCGAACAGCTGGATCGTCTTGCCGTTGGCGGCGTCGGCGGTGCAGATGCCCGACGGCGAGGTGCAGGAGCCGGCGGTGATCGAGTTGGCGGCGATCGCCTGGTAGCCGGCGACGGCGGCCGTCGAGGTGATGCCGTTGTAGGTCTGGCTGGCGTACGGGACCGAGACCGGGTGGTTACCCGAGGTCGCGTTGCCCATGGTCGCCGAGACCAGGTAGGTGGCGGAGGTCAGGTTGCCGGCGGCGCTGTTGTCGGCCGTGGCGGCGAACGTCTGGTTGCCGGACGAGAGGCTGCCGAGGGAGACCGAGCCGTCGTGGCAGGAGAGGCAGACCTGCGACTTGGGGCCGAGGTTCACCGGGAGCGGCGTGCCGGCGACCGTCGTCTGGGCGCCCGCCCAGCCGGCCGCCGTCGTGGCCGGAGCGTGGTTCCAGATGAGCTGCTGCTGGTTGGCGCGGTGCGGCGCGTGGCAGAAGATGCAGGTCTGGTCGGTCGAGGTCGACTTGACCAGCGCGGTGGAGGTGCTGGCGAGGTCGTGACGGGTGTTGGTGATGGCCGCGTTGGCGATCGCCGGGACGGCGACGGCCACCACGAGGAGCGCCTTGATGACGTTGCGCATTCGGTCCGTTTCCTTGTTCTCGGGGCTTCAGGCCCCGGAGAGTTGCGTCAGGCACCACGCCTGGCCGCGCCAGGGCTGCAGGAGGGGGTGACCACCGTCAGGCCCTGGTTGGGACGGCAACGAAGCAACCGGGGTGCCAGCTCCATCTCACGAAATTCCGGGGCTTTTTCCTGAGAGACGCCCCTCGGCTGCGCGACACGCCCCAGGGTGGGCCAATTGGCCCACCGGCTGGGGCGCGGGCTCACTTCGCCACCTCGGGCGCGCCGGCGGCGGCGGGGGCCGGCGGAGGCGTGGCCGCGTCCTCGGCCTTGGTGTTGATCAGGTCGTAGACGTTGATCCGGGCGTTGTGCTCGTTGCAGACGTAGATCCGATTCCTCGCCTGGTCGATGGCGATGCAGCTCGGGATGTCGAAGTACTCGAGCAGCGGGGCGAAGCCGCCGAAGAACATGAGCGGCTGGAAGTCCTTCGAGAAGACGTGGACCACCGACGGACCGCCGTCGGCCACGTAGACGTTCCGGAAGGCGTCGAAGGCGATCCCCTTGGTGCGCGTGAACATGCCCGGCTGGTCGCCGTGCTCGCCGAAGGCCCGGATCAGGTTGCCGTCCGGGTCGAAGACCTGGATCCGGAAGTTGAGCGTGTCGGAGACGTAGAGGTTGCCGTCGGCGTCGACCGCCAGGTAGCTGGGGAAGGCGAACTCGCCGTCGCCGGTCCCGCGCTCGCGCCCCACCTGGCGCAGCCGCTTGCCGTGCAGGTCATAGGCGAAGACCCGGTGCTTCTGCGAGTCCTGGCGCGCCGAGTCGGTCACGTAGAGGATCTGACGCTTCTGGTCGAGGGCGAGGCCGGTCGGACGGACCAGGTCGTCGGTGATCTGCCAGACCCGCTTCCCCTCGCGGTCGAAGCGGGAGACGGTGCGGGCGCCCGAGTCGGAGACGTAGACGTTCTCCTCGGCGTCGAGGACGACGTTGAAGGGCATGGCGAAGCCCTCCTTCGGCGCGAAGGGCTTCATCGTCTTGGTCGGGAAGTCGATCAGCAGGATCTGGCTCCCCTCGAAGTCGGCGACGTAGAGCCGGTTCCCGTCCTTGGAGAGGGCGATCCCCATCGGCTTGTTGACGCGGGTCGGGTCCTTCTCGCCGATGAGGGCGCGCTTGAACTGCGACCAGCCGGAGGTGTCGATGTCGTGCTCGCTGGCGAAGGCGGTCACGAACTTGATGCGGGCCAGGTCCGGGGGCGGGGGCCAGACGACGTCGGGGCGCTTGGCGGCGCCGGCGCAGCCGGTGGCGGCGGCCAGGGCGGCGAGCGCGAGCAGCTTCTTGGGGTTCATGCGGTGGGTCCCTGTCGAAGGAAGTTCAGTTGGCCGTGGCGGTGGCCCGGGCGAGCGCCTGCTCGTCGAGCGAGATCCGGGCGCGGGCGCGGAGCTCGGCGATCTTCTTCCGGACGGCGTCATCGCCGCGGCGGCGCGAGAGCTCGGCCTTGATGGCCGGGCTCACCTCGGCGAGCGGCACGGGGGAGGGCGGCTGATAGGGGCCGCAGCGCAGCACATGCCAGCCCATCTTGCTCTTGACCGGACC
>DASTGK010000096.1:0-11665 GCA_035719085.1 Anaeromyxobacteraceae bacterium | reverse complement strand
CATGGCGTAGACCATCGAATCGAGCGGGTTCGTCACCACGATGACGAACGCGTTCGGGGCGTACTGCTTGATGCCGGTGGCCACCTTGGTGATGGCGTCGAGGTTGACCTTGAGGAGGTCGTCGCGGCTCATGCCCGGCTTTCGCGGCACGCCGGCGGTGACGATGCAGACGTCGGCGTCCTTGATGACCGCGTAGTCGCTGACGCCGCCGCCGGCGAGCTCCACGTCGTGGCCCAGGACGCCGCGCGTCTCCTGCAGGTCGAGCGCCTTGCCCTTGGCCACGCCCTCCATGATGTCGACGAGGACCACGTCGCCGAGCTCGCGCTGCAGGCAGAGCAGCGCCATGGTGCCGCCGATCTGCCCGGCGCCGATGAGTGCGATCTTCTTGCGAGCCGCCATGTGGAACCCCTTCCCGGTTGGTGGATGGACCCGACAGCCTACATGCGGCGCACGACCTCGTCGCCGAACTCGGAGCAGCGCAGCTCGACCGCGTCGATCCCGTCCTGCCGCATGAGCCGGGCGAAGTCGTAGGTGACGCGGTGGGCGGCGATGGCGCCGGCCAGGCCCCGGACGACGAGGTCGGCCGCCTCGTCCCAGCCGAGGTGGCGCAGCATCATCTCGCCGGAGAGGATGACCGAGCCGGGGTTCACCTTGTCGAGGTCGGCGTGCTTCGGCGCGGTGCCGTGGGTGGCCTCGAAGACGGCGTGGCCGGTGACGTAGTTGGCGTTGCCGCCCGGCGCGATGCCGAGGCCGCCCACCTGCGCCGCCAGGGCGTCGGAGAGGTAGTCGCCGTTGAGGTTGGGCGTGGCGATGACGTCGAACTCCTCGGGGCGCGTCAGCACCTGCTGCATGGTGACGTCGGCGGCCGCGTCCTTGACGAGGAGCCGGCCGGCGGCGAGCGCCGAGGCCCGCTCGGCGTTGGCCGCCTCCTCGCCCTTGGCGGCCCGGGTCCGCTCCCACTGCAGCGAGGTGTAGACCCGGTCGCCGAAGTCGCGCTCGGCGAGGGCGTAGCCCCAGGCGCGGAAGGCCCCCTCGGTGAAGCGCATGATGCTGCCCTTGTGGACGAAGGTGACGCTCTTGCGCCGGTTGCGCAGCGCGTACTCGAGGGCGGCGCGCGCCAGCCGCTCGCTCCCCTCGCGCGAGATGGGCTTCACGCCGAGGGCGGTCGTGGCGGGGAAGCGGATCTTGCGGTACTCGCGCGGGAGCTCGCGCTCCAGGAAGCCGAGCAGCTTGCGCGCCGGCTCGGAGCCGGCCTCCCACTCGATGCCGGCGTAGATGTCCTCGGTGTTCTCGCGGAAGATCACCATGTCCACCCGCTCCGGGTGGCGCACCGGCGAGGGGACCCCCTCGAACCAGCGGATGGGGCGGAGGCAGACGTAGAGGTCGAGCCGCTGGCGCAGCGCCACGTTGAGCGAGCGGATGCCGCCCGCCACCGGGTTGGTGAGCGGCCCCTTGATGCCGACGAGGTACTCGCG
This sequence comes from Anaeromyxobacteraceae bacterium, assembly GCA_035719085.1. Lineage (GTDB taxonomy): Bacteria > Myxococcota > Myxococcia > Myxococcales > Anaeromyxobacteraceae > JADKCZ01. Next base: position 10,190 of record DASTGK010000096.1, on the reverse strand, counting down.
GAAGGCCTCGATGGTCTCGTCGGGGAGCCAGTTGTTGAACTTGGTGAAGGCCTTCTCGCCGGCGTAGACCTCGGTCCAGGCGATGCGGCGCCGGCCGCCGTAGGCCTTGGCCACCGCGGCGTCGAGCACCCGCTGGGCGGCGCGCCAGATGTCGCGCCCGGTGCCGTCGCCCTCGATGTAGGGGATGATGGGGCGGTCGGGCACCACGAGGCGGCCGCCGGCCAGGCTGATCTTCCCACCCTCCTTCGGAACCACGAGCCTGGCTTCCGCCATGGTGCGAGACCTCGCCGTGAGTGGGGAGTCGTCGGCCGTCTTACCACCCGCCGCGCGGAGGTGTAAACGGTCGCAGGACCGAACGCCCCGATTCGACAGGGGTTTTAGACTACACGGGTCGATGTTCGGCCCTGTCGGGCACCATCGAACGAGGTACTCGAGGCTGCCTCCCCCTGCCCCGAGACGACAGCGGCCCCGGCCGCTCGCGCGACCGGGGCCACTCGAACCACGGGATTCCGCCCCGTTACTTGAGCGTCGCCACCAGGTCGGCCACGGCCTTGACCGACTTCTCCATCATGGCCTGCTCCTCGGCGTTCAGCTTGAGCTCGAGGACCTTCTCGGCGCCGCCGGCGCCGATGACCACCGGCACGCCGACGTAGAGCCCCTTCACGCCGAACTCGCCGTTCAGGTGGACGCAGGTCGGCAGCACGCGCTTCGAGTCCTTGAGGAAGGACTCGGCCATGGCGATGGCCGACGAGGCCGGCGAGTAGAAGGCCGAGCCGGTCTTGAGGAGGGCCACCACCTCGCCGCCGGCGCCGCGGGTCCGCTTGACCATCGCGTCCATGACCTCCTTGGCCTTGGCCGCGTCGCCGTACTTCCGCTCCAGCAGCTCCATGACCGGCACGCCGCACACCGAGGTGTAGCGGACGAGCGGCACCATGTCGTCGCCGTGGCCGCCGAGGGTGACGGCGGAGACGTCCTTCACCGAGACGCCGAGCTCCCAGGCGATGAAGGCGGCGAAGCGGGCCGAGTCGAGCACGCCGGCCTGGCCGACCACCCGGGCGTGCGGGAAGCCGGTGATGCGCTGGCAGAGCGTCACCATCGCGTCGAGCGGGTTGGAGATGACGATGACGAAGGCGTTCGGGGCGTACTGCTTGATGCCCTCGGCCACCGACGTCATGATCTTCGAGTTGACCGAGATGAGGTCGTCGCGGCTCATGCCCGGCTTGCGCGGCAGGCCGGCGGTGACGATGCACACGTCGGCGCCGGCGATGTCGGCGTAGCTGTTGGTGCCCTTGAGGCTGACGTCGAAGCCGTCCACCGGGGCGGCCTCGGCGATGTCGAGCATCTTGCCCTGGGGCAGCCCCTCGACGATGTCGAACAGCACCACGTCGCCGAGCTCGCGCAGCGCGCAGAGCTGCGCCAGCACGCCGCCGATCTGCCCACCACCGATCAACGCGATCTTCTTCCGAGCCATGGTCGTCTCCTTGGTTGGGTTGGTACTGGGGACTGCGCGGGTCTACGCGATACCGTCGATGATGGCGTTGAGGGTCGGGCTGGGACGCATCGCCTTCCCCGTCTTCACCGGATCCGGCTGGTAGTAGCCGCCCAGGTCCTGCGGCTTGCCCTGGGCGGCGATCAGCTCGGCGTCGATCTTCTTCTCGTTCTCCTGCAGCGCCTTGGCGACCGGGGCGAACTTGGCCGCGAGCGCGGCGTCGGCCGACTGCGCCGCCAGCGCCTCGGCCCAGTAGGTGGCCAGGTAGTAGTGGCTGCCCCGGTTGTCGATCTGGCCGACCTTGCGGGCCGGCGACTTGTTGTTGTCGAGGAACTTGCCGACCGCGGCGTCGAGCGTCTCGGCCAGCACCTTGGCCTTGGCGTTGCCGGTCTGCGCGGCGATGTGCTCGAGCGAGGCGGCGAGCGCGGTGAACTCGCCGAGCGAGTCCCAGCGCAGGTAGCCCTCCTTGACGAACTGCTGCACGTGCTTGGGGGCCGAGCCGCCGGCGCCGGTCTCGAAGAGGCCGCCGCCCTGCAGCAGGGGCACGATGGAGAGCATCTTGGCCGAGGTGCCGATCTCGAGGATGGGGAAGAGGTCGGTCAGGTAGTCGCGGAGTACGTTGCCGGTGGCGGAGATGGTGTCCTGCCCCTTGCGGATGCGCTCCAGCGAGAACCGCATCGCCTCGACCGGCGGCAGCACCTTGATCTGCAGGCCGGCCGTGTCGTGGTCCTTCAGGTACTTCTCGACCTTGGCGATGATCTGCGCGTCGTGGCCGCGCTTGGCGTCGAGCCAGAAGACCACCGGCGTGCTGGAGGCGCGGGCGCGGGTGACGGCGAGCTTGACCCAGTCGCGGATGGCCGCGTCCTTGGTCTGGCACATGCGGAAGATGTCGCCCGTCTCGACCTTCTGCGACAGCAGCGTGGCGCCGCTGCCGGCGTCGACGACGCGGACGGTGCCGTCGGCCGGGGCGAAGAAGGTCTTGTCGTGCGAGCCGTACTCCTCGGCCGCCTGCGCCATCAGGCCGACGTTGGGCACCGAGCCCATGGTGGCCGGGTCGAGGGCGCCGTGCTTGCGGCAGTCCTCCATGATCTCCTTGTACATCGTGGCGTAGCAGCGATCCGGGATGGTGGCCTTGGTGTCGGCCAGCTTGCCGTCCGGGCCCCACATCTGGCCGGACTCGCGCACCACCACCGGCATGGAGGCGTCGATGATGATGTCGTTCGGGACGTGGAGGTTGGTGATCCCCTTGTCCGAGTCGACCATGGCGAGCGGCGGCTGCGTGGCGTAGGTGGCCTTGATGTCGGCCTCGATGGCCTCCCGCTCGGCCGCCGGCAGGCTGGCGATCTTCTTGTAGAGGTCGCCCAGGCCCAGGTTCGGGTTCACGCCGGCCCGCTTCAGCGCGTCGGCGTGCTTCTCGAACACGCCCTTGAAGTAGGCCTTCACCGCGATGCCGAACATGACGGGGTCGGAGACCTTCATCATGGTGGCCTTGAGGTGGAGCGAGAAGAGCACGCCCTTGGCCTTGGCGTCGGCGATCTGCTCCTCGTAGAACTTGGCCAGCGCCTTGACGCTCAGGCGCGACGAGTCGATGACCTCGCCGGCCTTGAGGGGCGCCTCCTTCTTCAGCACCTGGGCCTTGCCGTCGGCGCCGACGAACTCGATGCGGTACTGGGTGTCCTTCTCCACCACCGTCGAGGTCTCGCTGCCGTAGAAGTCGCCGTCCGTCATGTGGGCGACGTGCGACTTGGAGTCCTGCTTCCAGGCGCCGAGCTTGTGCGGGTGCTTCCTGGAGAAGGCCTTGACCGAGGCCGGCGAGCGGCGGTCGGAGTTGCCCTCGCGGAGCACCGGGTTCACGGCCGAGCCGAGGCACTTGGCGTAGCGCGCCTGGATGGCCTTCTCGGCGTCGTCCTTGGGCACCTCGGGGTAGTCCGGGACGGCGAAGCCGTGGGCCTGCAGCTCCTTGATGGCGTCCTTGAGCTGCGGGATGGAGGCCGAGACGTTCGGCAGCTTGATGATGTTGGCCTCGGGCGTCTTGGCGAGCTCGCCGAGCTGGGCCAGGTAGTCCGGGAGGCGCTGCTCCGGCTTCAGGAAGTCGCCGAAGTTGGCGATGATGCGCCCCGCCACGGAGATGTCGCGCGTCTCGACCTCGACGCCGGTGCCCTTGGTGAACGCCTGGACGATGGGGAGGAGCGAGAAGGTCGCCAGCGCGGGCGCCTCGTCGATCTGCGTCCAGATGATCTTCGACGTCTTGGTCGTCATGCCGTCTCCTTGTGGTGCTTGGACTGCGCGGAAAGCGAAAGGGCTCGGTGGTCCAGGGGATGACGCTCGTCGCTTCGGGGCGGACCCCTCGGGCGATGCGGCTCCCGGCGCCTGCCTGGGGACCGCCGGCCGGCGCGGCGCCGGACGACCCCGGGGATGGCGTGGCGGGATAGGTAAACACCAAGACTACAGCGCGCTGTCAAGGCGGTCCCAGCAAATCAATTCTGGACCGGTCAAGGCGTCGTTTCGCCCCAACGTGGACCAGCCAGGGCGAGATTTCGACCCCGCCGGACTGGTGCAAATGCGCGCTTGTGCCGCGCGGGCGGCTGCGCAATCCGAAACAAATGTTCGATTGCAATCCGGGCGGCGCTAGCGGCGCGCCACCGCCGCGGCGTCGGCCCAGGTGCAGAGCACGCCGCCCGCCGCCGCCAGGGCCGCCCGGCAGGCCGGGCTCACCAGGGCGCGCAGCTCCACCTCCCGCTCGGCGCCGAAGCTGGTGCGGGCCACGCGCGGCGCGTGGCCGGGGTGGGCCATGAGCTCGGTGAGCCCCTCCCCGAGCCCCGCGAGCGCCGCCGCCAGGGCCGCCTCGGTCCAGCAGGGGCGCCGCTCGGCGTCGCCCAGGAACCGGTCGGAGGTGGCGATCCCCCTCCCCCGCAGCGCGGCGCGCATCGGCGCGTCGACGGCGCGCACCGGCAGCCCGCGGGCCGCCGCCGCGTCCATCACCGCCTCGAGGACGGCGGGCCGGGCGTGGGCGTGCTTGTGGCTGTCGAGGTGGGTCGGCGGGGCGCCGCGGAGCGCGGCGAAGCGGTCGAGCTGCCGGGCCACCTCGGCGGCGGCCGCCGCCCGGTCGAGCGCCGGATCGAGCACCAGGTGGAGCCCGACGCCGAGCGTGGGCGGGGCCGCGGCCAGCGCCGCCGCCGCGAAGGGCGTGTCGACCATGGCGGTGGCGCTGGTGACGAGGCCGCCCTGGTGGGCCTCGAGGATGCCCCGGTCGATCTCCGGGTCGTAGCCCAGGTCGTCGGCGTTGACGATGAGCCGCCGCACCGGGGCGCGCCCTCAGGTCCTGGCGGGGCGCGGCGTCATGGCCCGCGAGTCGACGGTGAAGTCGTAGATCGACTCGAGCCGCACGTTGCGGTAGCGCTCCAGCTTGAAGGCCATGCGCGAGAGCGTGGCGAGCAGCCCGGGGACGTCCAGCTCGGCCAGCCCCTTGGCGGCCGCCTTCTTCCGCTTCTTCACCTCGGCCAGGATCTTGGAGCGGGCCTCGCGCGGCTGGTAGAGGAACGCGCCCGAGAAGAAGAGCTGCCCGTCGTAGGGCATGAGCCGCGCCTCGAGCAGGTCGCCCTTCTCGAGCCCGGCCACCTGCCGGCGCTCGGTGACGTCCACGTCCTCGCCCTCGAAGACGTCGCGCAGCCGCACCAGCCCCGGCTTGAGCTTGCGCACCTCGAAGAGGCCGTGCCGGTTCGCCCCGAGCGCGCGGAAGGCGTCCGCCTCGGCCGCCTGCAGGGCGCCGCCGTGCGCCTCCAGGAAGCGCTCCAGCGCCGTCGGGCCCGCCGGGTCGGGCCGGAAGTCGAAGAGGTAGAAGTCGAGCATGCCGTTCATGCGGCGCTCGAACGACAGGTCCTCCTCGTGCGGCTCGCCGTAGCGGTCGAAGTGGGCCTTGCGGGCGGCGAGCAGCAGCGGGTCGTGCGGGTCGGCGCTGGCCCACGAGAGCAGCCGCTCGTGGAGCTCCGGCAGCGTCATCGTGCCCGCTCCATCAGCCCGACGAACCGGCCGAAGAGGGCGCGGGCGTCGTGCGGCCCCGGCGAGGACTCGGGGTGGTACTGGACGCTGAAGGCCGGCGCGTCGAGCACCTCGATCCCCTCGACGGTGCCGTCGTTGAGGTTGAGGTGGGTGACGCGGGCCCGCGCCGGCAGCGACTTCTCGTCGACGGCGAAGCCGTGGTTCTGGACGGTGATGTCCACCTTGCCGGTGGCCAGGTCCTTGACCGGCTGGTTGGCGCCGCGGTGGCCGAACTTGAGCTTGTAGGTGCGCGCGCCCAGGGCCAGCGAGAGGATCTGGTGCCCGAGGCAGATGCCGAAGATGGGCACCTTGCCGAGCAGCGCCGCCACCGTCTCGCGCGCCCCCTTCACCGCGGCCGGGTCGCCCGGGCCGTTGGTGAGGAAGATGCCGTCCGGCTTCAGCGCCAGCGCCTCGGCGGCGGTGGTGCCGCCCGGGACCACGGTGACGCGGCAGCCCTGCTCGGCGAGCAGCCGCAGCATGGCCCGCTTCAGCCCCCAGTCGTAGGCGACGACGTGGAAGCGCGTCGGGACCTCGGCCCGCCCCCCGTCGGTCCAGGCGTCGGCGCCGCCCTGGCGCCACTCGTAGCGGACCTTGGTGGAGATGAGGGTGGCGAGATCCTGCCCCTCCATGCCGGGCAGCGCCTTGGCCCGGGCCACCAGCTCGGCGGCGGGGGCCGTGCCGATGACGCCCATCTGCGCGCCGACGGTCCGGATGTGCTTCGTCAGCCGGCGCGTGTCGACGCCGGCGATGCCCACCACCCCGTGCGCCTTCAGGTAGGCGTCGAGGCTCCGGTCGGCGCGGAAGCTGGACGGCTGCGCCGAGAGGTTGCGGACGATGAAGCCGGTGGCGTGGATCCGGTCCGACTCGTCGTCGGCGGCGGCCACGCCGTAGTTCCCCTGCTCCGGGTAGGTCATGCAGATCATCTGGCCGACGTACGACGGGTCGGTCAGGATCTCCTGGTATCCGGTCAGCGAGGTGTTGAAGACCACCTCGCCGGACGCCTCCCCGGCCGCGCCGAAGGAGGTGCCCTCGAAGGTGGTGCCGTCGGCCAGGGCCAGGAAGGCCTTCGTCATCGGTTCTCCTTGCCCCCCTCGTGGACCAGGCGCCCGCCCACGAAGGCGTGCGTGCAGCGGCCGGTGAGCGTCCGGCCCTTCCACGGGGTGTTCGTGCTCTTGGAGTGGAGGGCGGCCGGCTCGCAGCGCCAGGCCGCCTTGGGGTCGAGCACCGCCACGTCGGCCGGCGCGCCCGCGGCGAGCGTGCCGCCGGGGAGGCCGAAGGCGCGGGCCGGCCCGGCGGTGAGCGCCTCGATCAGCCGGCGCTCCGTGAGGAGCCCCCGCGTCACCAGCGCCAGGCAGACCGGGAAGGCCGTCTCCAGCCCGACGATGCCGTTGGCGGCGGCGTCGAACTCGACGTCCTTCTCCACGGCCGAGTGCGGCGCGTGGTCGGTGGCGATGCAGTCGATGGTGCCGTCGGCCAGCCCCTCGACGCAGGCCTTCACGTCGGCGGCCGAGCGGAGCGGCGGGTTCATCTTGAAGTCGGTCGAGTAGCCCGAGGCGGCCACGTCCTCGTCGGTGAGCGCCAGGTGGTGCGGCGTCACCTCGGCGGTGACGGCCAGGCCGCGCCGCTTCGCCTCGCGCAGGGCGCGGACGGTGCCGGCCGAGGAGACGTGGGCGATGTGGAGCCGGCCGCCGGTCAGCTCGGCGAGCGCCAGGTCGCGCAGCACCATCACCTCCTCGGCCTGGCCGGGGATGCCCTTGAGGCCGAGCCGCGTCGCCGCCGCCCCCTCGTGCATCACGCCCTTGCCGACGAGGTGCAGGTCCTCCTCGTGGACGGTGAGCGGCAGGCCGAAGGCGCGGGCGTACTCGAGCGCCCGGCGCATCAGGGCCGGCGACATGACCGGCTTGCCGTCGTCGGAGAGCGCCACGCAGCCGCCCGCCTTGAGCTCGCCGTACTCCGCCAGCTCCTCGCCGGCCGAGCCCTTGGAGATGGCGCCGCAGGGGTAGACGCGCGCCAGGCCGGCCGCGGCGGCGCGCGCCAGGACGAGCTCGGTCACCGCCAGCGTGTCGTTCACCGGCTTGGTGTTGGGCATGGCGACGACGGCGGTGAAGCCGCCGGCCACCGCGGCCCGGGCGCCGGTCGCGACCGTCTCCTTGTACTCTTGCCCCGGCTCGCGCAGGTGGACGTGGAGGTCGATGAAGCCGGGCGTGACCCAGCGGCCGCGGGCGTCGACGGCGCGGACGTCGCGGGGGCGCTCCAGCCGCTCCGCCACCTCCGCCACCTTGCCGTCGCGCAGCACCACGGTGCGGACCCCGTCGGTCCCGGTGGCCGGATCGATGACGCGGCCGTCCTCGATGAAGATCGTCTCGGTCGTCATGCCTTGGCCTCCGCCGGCTCGCCGCCGGCGAGGAGGTACAGGATCGCCATGCGCACGGCCACGCCGTTCTGCACCTGGTCGAGGATGACGCTCCAGGGGCCGTCCGCCACCTCGGGTGAGAGCTCCACGCCGCGGTTGATGGGGCCGGGGTGGAGGATGAGCGCACCCGGCCTGAGCCACTCGGCCGCCTTCTTGGCGTTGAGCCCCCAGAGCTTCGAGTACTCGCGGGTGTTGGGGATGAGCGGGTCGCCGATGCGCTCGTGCTGGATGCGGAGCATGATGACCGCGTCCGCCCCCTCCACCGCCGCGCGCAGGTCGTGGTGCACCGTGCAGCCGAGCGCCTCGACGCCGGCCGGGATCATGGTGGGCGGGCCGCAGAGCCGCACCGTGGCGCCGAGCTTGCCGAAGGCGTGCAGGTCGGAGCGGGCCACGCGGCTGTGGCTGATGTCGCCGACGATGGCGATGGTCTTGCCCTCGAGCGTGCCCAGCTTCTCGCGGATGGTGAAGCTGTCGAGGAGCCCCTGGCTCGGGTGCTCGTGGGCGCCGTCGCCGGCCGAGACCACCGAGCAGCCGACGTGGTCGGCCACCAGCCGCGGCGCGCCGCCGGCCGAGTGGCGGATGACCAGCACGTCGGGGCGCATGGCCTCGAGGTTGCGGGCCGTGTCGATGAGCGTCTCGCCCTTGGTGACCGAGGAGGAGGACGAGGTCCAGTTGAGGGCGTCGGCCGAGAGCACCTTGGCGGCGATCTCGAAGGAGCTGCGCGTGCGGGTGGAGGCCTCGAAGAAGAGGTTCACCACCGTCTTGCCGCGCAGGCTCGGCACCTTCTTGATGGGCCGGCGCAGCACCTCCTTCATGGAGACCGCCAGGTCCAGCACCTCGAGGAGCTCCTCACGCGAGAAGTCCTCCAGGGCGATGCAGTGCTTGTGGCGCCCGATCACGGCTTCCTCCTCCGGACCACGACCGCGTCCTCGGCGGCCCCCTCCTCGCGGAGGCGGACCTGCACGTCGTCGCCGTCGGCCACGGCGAGCGTGGCCCCGGCGAAGTCGGCGGCGATGGGCAGCTCGCGGCCGCCCCGGTCGACCAGCACCGCCAGCCAGACCTGCCGCGGCCGCCCGAAGTCGACCAGCTCGTCGAGGGCCGCCCGGACCGTCCGGCCGGTGTAGAGCACGTCGTCGACGAGGACGATGGTGCGCCCCTGGATCGGGAAGCGGATGTCGGTCGGCCCGACCACCGGCGCCGCGCCGCGGGCCGCGAGGTCGTCGCGGTAGAGGGCGATGTCGAGGGTGCCGACCGGCGGCTCCTTGCCCAGCAGCTCGCCGAGCTGCGCCCGGAGCCGGGCCGCCAGGTGGACGCCGCCGCGCCGGATGCCGACGATGGCGAGCGCCTCGGCCGCCCCGGACCTGCGGGCGCGCTCGGCGATCGATTGCGCGAGCCGGCGGACGGCCTGCTCGATCTCGGCTGCGTTCATGCCGGGCCTCCGTTCAGCGGCTGGGTCCCCAGTTCGGGACCTCGAGATCCTGCGACAGGTCGACGACCAGCACCGTCTCCTCGCTCCGGTCGAGCCAGGGGTAGACGACGGTGCGGGTGTACTGGAGCGCGACGTGGAGCATGGGCGGGGAGGCGTTGGTGTCGCGCTCCCAGGTGACGTCCTGCGGCTCCACCTTGACCGACGGCACCTTCTCGATGAGGCCGTCGGGCTGGGTCACCTTGGTGGTGTCGAGCGACTCGAGCTTGAGGCACAGGCGCCCCACCAGCTGCTCGTCGTTCTTGTTCTTCACCGCCTGGTTCATGAAGTCCCGGACGGTCTGCTTGACCTCGTAGTGCACCACGTAGATGGGCACCCAGACGACGGCCAGGTAGCCGCCGGCGGCGAGGCCGAGCAGGAGGAGGAGCGTGACCCAGGTGATCTGGCCCCGCTCCAGCGGTCGCCGGGAGGCCGAGGTGGGGCGGTTCATCGAGGTCATGCTTCTACCGTTACTCGACTGGTTTGAAAAGACGGTCGATCCGCGCGCCCCGCCCCACCCCCGCCCGCCAGGTCCACCCGACCACCGCCACCCGGCCGACGACGTCCCCCACCGGCACCTGCCAGCCTCCGTCGGCCCGGCCGTCGTCGGAGCGGTCCCGGTTGTCCCCGAGGACGAAGACGTGGCCCGCGGCGATCGGACCGTACGGCCCCTCGCGCCGGCCGGCGCGGACGCGGCGGCACTGGAGCACGTCGTAGCGGGCCACCCCGCCCGCCGGGCCGGCCGCCGGGGCCGCGCCGGCGTCCGCCGCCTCGGGCGCCGGGTC
>DASTGK010000095.1:0-2860 GCA_035719085.1 Anaeromyxobacteraceae bacterium | reverse complement strand
GCGCCCGGCGCGGCGCGGTCGAGCGCCTGGGCCTCGATGAGCGCGTCCATGGCCACGTCGTGGAAGAGCGCCTCGGCGGCCAGGGTCGCGCCCAGCCGGGCGTAGGCCGCGGCCAGGGGGGCCCGCTCCGCGCCGGCGTCGCGCGCGGCGTCGAGCAGCTTCTTGGCCTGGCCGTAGCGGCGCAGCGCCAGGCAGGCGGCGAGCGCCCGGTCGCGCGCCTCGAGGAGCGAGGGGTCGAGCCGCGCCGCGCGGGCGTAGTGGAGGGCCGCCCGGTCGCGCCGGGCGAGCCGCTCCTCGAAGAGGCGGCCGAGCCGCAGCGCCACCCGGGCGCCCTCGGCCGGCGAGGGGGCCGCGGCCACGGAGCGCTCCAGCACGGCGGCGAGCGCGGTCCAGTCCTGCCGCTCCTCCGCCAGCGTGGCCAGCGCCGTCAAGGCCGCGGCGCTCGACGGATCGGCGGCGAGCAGCGCCCGGTAGAGCGCCTCGGCGCGGCCGGCGTGGCCGAGCTCGAGCCGGGCCAGGTCGGCGGCCTTCGCCCAGAGCGGGGCCGCGTCGGCGGCGGGCAGGATCCGGGCGCGCGCCTCGTAGAGCGCGGTCAGCTCCTCGACGCGCTTGTCGCGCTGGTACAGCCCCTCCAGCGCGCTGAAGGCCGCCACGTCACCCGGGGCGGCCTCGAGGGTCTCCAGGTGGGACCGGATCTGATCGTTCATCACCCTCTCGTCAGAAGGTGTAGCGCACGACGGGGGAGACGGAGAACCCCGGCGCCTTGGCGGAGACCGCGTAGACGCCGTCGACCTGCAGCCCGACCGAGAAGTGGCGCAGCTGGGTGTAGTACTCGACGCCGAGGCCGCCGGCGACGAGCGTGTCGGTGTCGCCGAAGAGCCCCTTGGGGTGGCTGAGGGCGTAGCCGCCGCGCGCGTGCGCGTAGACGTAGAAGCGCTCCCAGTCGTTGCGGTCCTTCTTGCCGTAGAAGGCGTACCGGAGGTCGAGCCCGGCGGCCAGGAGGTCGAAGGCGCCGTAGCTCGTGCCGGCGCGCTGGCTGGTGCCGAGGAGCACGGCCGCGACGCCGAGCCGCTGGCCCAGGTCGACGCCGAAGGTCATGCCGACGAGGAGGCCGCGCGAGGCGCCGCCGCCGTCGCCGGCGTACGGGAAGGCGGCCTTGTCCTTGGTCGGCGTCTTGGTGAGCCAGAGCCCGCCGGCCTCCATGCCGAAGGAGACGCCCCGCTCCACGTCGGCGAACCTGGCGGCGCGGGGGTCCTCGATGGAGGCCGGCCCGGCGTCCTGGGCGCGGGCCGCGCCGGAGCCGGCGGCGGCCGCGAGGAGGGCGGCGAGCAGGCCGGCCCGGGTGGTGACGGAGCGCACGGGTCGTCCCTCCCCTACTCCGCGCCCGCGGCGCGCAGGATCCACGGATAGGTGATGACGGCGATGCCGCCGCCCTTGGGCTTGGGGAACTGCCAGCTGACGATGCGGGCCATCATGCACTGGTGGACCTTGTCGTCCGCGAGCGTGGTGCCGCCGGTGTCGACCGAGGCGTTGGAGGCGTTGCCGTCGGCGTCGATGGTCCACTTGATGAGCACCTTGCCGGCCAGCTTGGGGTTCACCGCCAGCTGCTCCTCGTAGCAGAAGCGGATCTGGGCGGCGTGCTCCTTGATGACCGCGCGGATCAGCTCCTTGTCGATGGAGCCGATGACGGTGGCGGTGCCGGCGGTGATGGCGATGTCGCGGTCGGACTTGCGCCCGAGGCCGCCCACGCCCTGGCCGTAGCCGCCCAGGCCGCCGCCGCGCCCCTTGGTGCCGATGCCGCCGATGCCGACCGTCTCGCCCGCGCCGCCGCCGCCGGTGCCGGTGCCGCGCACCCCGAGGCCGCCGAAGCCGAAGCTGTCGCCGACGGTGTTGCCGAACATGTTGCCGGTGGCGCCGCGGATGTCGCCGCCCAGGCCGCCCGAGCCGAAGACGGTGGCCAGGCCGCCGCCGCCCCCGCGGCCGAGCGCGCCGAGCACGCCCATCCGCTTCACGACCTCCTTGGCGTTCGGGTCGATGGCGCGCGGCGCCGAGCGGCCGGAGGTCTTGGGGGCGTCCTTCTTGCCCATCTGCCCCTCCTCGCCCTTGTGCTTCTCGGCCATCTCGCCCGACTGGTCGTCCTTCGACTTCTTCTCGCCCGGCAGCTTCTCGGCCTTCTTGGGCGCCTCGGGCGGCTTGATGATGAACTTCGCCATCCGCGAGGGGTTCTTGAAGAGGTCGTCGGCCAGGGTGTCGGTCTCGAACGGGAAGTTGTTCGAGGCCACCACGAACCCGGCCTGCAGGAAGAAGAGGACGAGGAAGAGGTTGAGGAACTGGTAGTTGATCCGCTCCCAGAAGGGAGGCGTGTCGATGGCCTCGGGGCGGCGCGGGCGCGCCTCGATGGCGAGGCCGCCGCCCAGTTCGGCGCGGACGGCGCCGGCGCGCGGCACCGCCACCCAGTAGGCCCCCTGCACCGCGTCGTCGGGGGTGGCCTTCTTCGACTTCACCAGGTCGGCGAGCGGCGTGCGGACGCCCTTCTCCTCGAGCGCGCCGGTCATGCCGCGGGCGAAGGCGAAGCGGTACTCGCCGTCGTCGTGGCGCAGCACCGGGAAGGGCGAGGCGGGCAGGAGCGTGGCCGGGATGGCGAGGGCGCAGCCGGGCCCCTCGCCCACCGTCACCGGCGCCTTGGGCGCCACGTAGGCGCCGGCGTCGATGAGCGTCTCGCCCCAGAGCAGCCGGAGCTCGACGCCGACGTCGCCGCCGGAGAGGTCCTCGGCGCGGGCCGAGCCGCGCGGGAGCGTCCAGCGCGCCTTCTTGGGCGTGCGGGCGAGGCGCGGCGCGGGCGCCGCGGGTGCGGGCGCCG
>DASTGK010000094.1:0-4221 GCA_035719085.1 Anaeromyxobacteraceae bacterium | reverse complement strand
GGATCGCCCGAAGTCGGCGCTGATGCTCTACGTCGGGCTGTGGCCGTTCTTCGCCGTCTGGGCGGCGTGCGTCAGCTACCTCGTGCTCGGCCCGATCGCGCTCGGCGCCGCCGGGCTCGGCTTCTGCTCGCGCGACGCCGCGTTGATGACCGCCCTCGCGGTCTCGATGTCGGCGGGCCTCGTCGCGCACGCCGCCGAGGGCGAGGCGAACGAACTTGCGGCCGATGGCCCGCGCGATCGACTGGCCGAGCGAGGTCTTGCCGACGCCCGGAGGTCCGGACAGGCAGAGGATCGGCCCGCGCATGTCGTTCTTCAGCTTGCGGACCGCGAGGTACTCGAGGATGCGCTTCTTGATCTTCTCGAGGCCGTAGTGATCGGCGTCGAGGATCCCCCTGGCGTTCTCGATGTCGAGGTTGTCCTCGGTCTTCTTCGACCAGGGCAGGTCGGCGATCCAGTCGAGGTAGGTGCGCGAGACGGTGTACTCGCTGGAGGCGGCGGGGATGGTCTTGAGGCGGTTGAGCTCCTTCTGGGCGACCTTCTCCACCTCCGGCGGCAGGCCGGCCTTCTTGATGCGCTCGCCCAGCTCGTCCAGCTCCTCTTCTTCCTCTCCCAGCTCGCCCAGCTCCTCCTTGATCGCCTTGAGCTGCTGGCGCAGGTAGGACTCGCGCTGCGTCTTCGACATCTCGCCCTTCACGGCGGAGTCGATCTTGTTCGAGAGCTTGAGGATCTCGCGCTTGCGGTTGAGCAGCTCGAGCACGAGCTTCATGCGCGCCTTCAGGTCGACCGTCTCGAGGACCTGCTGCTTCTCCTCGATGGGCACGTCGACGTTGGCGGCGATGAGGTCGGCGAGGTGGCCGGGGTGGGTGATCGACTCGACCAGCTCGGTGGCGGCCGCCGGCAGCTCCGGCATGAGCTCGATCACCTCGCGCGCCAGCTTCTTCAGGTTGATGGCGAGCGCCTCGACCTCCACCTCCTCGGGCGGCGTCTTGTCCTCGACCGGGTCGATGCGCGCCTTGAGGTAGGGGGACTCCTGCACCAGCTCCATCACCTTGAAGCGGGCCAGCCCCTGGACGACGAGCGAGTAGTTGTCCTCGCCCATCTTGAGGAGCTTCACCACGCGGGCCACGGTGCCGACCGTGTAGAGGTCGGCCGCGCCCGGGTCCTCCTCCTCGGCCTTGCGCTGGGTGACGACGCCGATGACCTGCTCGTCGCGCACCGCGTCCTTGATGAGGGCGATGGTCTTCTGGCGGCCCACCGCCAGCGGGAGCACGCCGCCCGGGAAGAAGACGGAGTTGCGCAGCGGGAGGATGGGGAGGACGGCCGGGATGTCCTCCTTGTTGATGAGGCCGGGAGGGACCATGGCCGGGGCGACCTGTGCGCCAGCGGCGCCCTTCTTTTCCTTCTCGGACATCGTGCTCTCCTTGTCGGCGTGAAACGCGACCGCTCGACTTGGGGATACCCAGCCGAGGACCACTTGGCAACTCGTTGTACCCGGATGGTCGCACGCGGGCGGACAGCGCGCATGGAGAAACGGGGTAGGGCCGGCTCCGGGCTCTCCGTGCGCGAAAGGCTTGCGCGCGCGGACCGCCGCCGCTCCGCGTTTGACCGGGCTCCGGGGGGCCGTTAGCATCCACCCGCCGTCCACCCCGGGAGCACGCCATCGTCCGCCTCGGCCACATCAGCGACCTCCACATCGCCGACCGGGCCCGGTATCCCCGGAACGGGTTCAGCGCCAAGGACTGCGATCGCCACTCGGCCAAGCTGGCCAAGGGGCTGCTCGACGCCCTGCGCGAGGTGGGGGTCGATCACCTCGTCGTCACCGGCGACCTGACGCTCTCGGCCGAGCCGCGCGAGTTCGAGCGGGCGGCCGACCTGCTCCGCCCCTGGGCCGCCGAGGGGAAGCTGACCGTGCTGCCGGGCAACCACGACCTCTGGACCGAGGACTCGGTCGAGACCGGACGGTTCCTGCGCGTCGTCGGGCCGGACGGGCTCGGCATGCGCCGCCCGGCGCCGTCCTACCCGTGCGTCGTGCCCATCGGCCCCGAGGTCGTGCTCGTGGCGCTCGACAGCGCGCGCTGGGGCGAGGATCCCTACGCCACCTCCGGCAAGCTCGGCGCCGAGCAGCTCAAGGCGGCCCGCGAGCTCTGCCGGACGCACCAGAAGCAGGGGAAGGCCACGGTGCTCGCCTTCCACCACCACGTGCTGCTGCCGCCGGAGCGGGTCCCGTCCGACGCGCGCGTCGCCAGGATGCCGCTCGCCGACGCCGACCAGGTCATCCGGCTCGTGGCCGAGCAGCCGGTGGCGGCCGTGCTCCACGGCCACCGCCACGTCGCCTTCCGCGTCGACGTCCCCGGGGCGAACGGGCCGACGCCGATCCTGTGCGCCGGCTCGGTGTCGCGCGTCGCCGACGAGCCGGTGCGGCGCGCCCGCGCCTACGTGTACGAGCTGGATGCCGGCGGCATCCGCGGCGTGGAGGCGCTGGTCTCCGGCGCCCCCTAGCCGCGCCACGTTCACCCACTGAGGGAGAGGGAACCATGAAGCGACTCCTCCTGGTCGCCGTCCCGGCCGGCCTCGCGCTGCTCGCGGCGGTCATGCTGCTCGACGCCTGGCGCGCCCGCGGCGACGCCTTCGAGGCGCGCCTGGAGCGGGCCCGGCTGAAGCGCGAGTTCGCCGAGCGCTCGGCCATGGCCCGCGCGCTGCCGGTGCAGCCCCTCGACGCCTGGCGCGAGGAGTCGGCGGCGCTGGTGCGCGGTTACCTCGACGCCATGACCGCGGTGCGCAACCGCCACCCGGCCGAGCCGGCCCGCCCGACGGCGCTCGCCGCCGCCGAGGCCGAGAAGAAGCTCGACGAGAAGGCCAAGGCGACGCTCACCGACTTCCAGAAGTACGCCGACGACCGGTTCGCCCTGCTGCGCGGGGCCAAGTACGCGCCGGTCGCGTCGGCCGTCGCCGAGGGGCTGCGGCTCGACCTGCTCGCCATCCAGACCGGCCCGTCGCCCGACGGCGGCGGCCCGGCGCTCCGGATCGACTTCGCGCTCTGGGGCGCGTCGCGCGTGCTGGAGCGGGAGGGGAGCGGCGACAAGACGACCAGCCGCACCGTGTCTCCGGTGGCGCTCAAGAAGCTCACCTTCACGTTCCTCGACGCCAAGGGGGGCCAGTACGGCGAGATGAGCGGCGGCGGCGAGCCGTACCAGAAGCTGGTCGACCCGGAGCGGTTCGTGGAGGACTTCCCGCCGTCGGTGCTCTTCGGCACCTGGTGGGTCGACCTGCTGCCCCGGCCGCCGGTGACCATGAAGGTGGCGCTCGAGGCCTCGCTGCGCGGCGCGGCGGCGCGCGAGCGGCCGGCCACCTTCGAGATCGAGCTGCCCATCGACGAGTCGTGGCGGCTGCCGGCGGGGGCCGAGTACAAGGCCGAGGTGCGCGAGGGCGGGCCGCCGGCCCGGTAGGCTGACCGTGGAGAAGAGCGGGAAGAAGGCCAAGGCTACGCCGAAGGCGAAGCCGAAAGCCAAGGCGAAGCCGGTCGCGAAGCCGAAGACGAAGGCGGCGGGGAAGAAGCCCGCCCTGAAGGCGAAGAAGGTCGCTCCCAGGACGCATCCTGCCCCCTCACCCCGGCCCTCTCCCCCGGTGGGGGAGAGGGAGGAGAGGGCGGCCGTTCCCGCGGTGGGGGAGCGAGAGGGGGTGGCCCTTCCTCCGGTGGCGGCGGAGCCTTCGTCGGCTCCGGCCCCAACTGCGTCCGCGCAAGCGGTCCAGCCATCCACCCCTTCTCACCACTCGGTCCTCTCCGGCGACGCGCCGCTCCACGAGCTCTCGCGCGACGCGCTGTCGGCCTTTCTGTACACGGCCCTTTTGCCCGAGGAGGCGCTCGGGCTGGTGAAGAAGCTCGGCCTCTCGCTGCCCGGCTTCCGGCCCGATCGGCTCTCCGAGGTGGAGCGCTGCGACCTGCTCGCCGACGAGCTGCGCGCGCACCCGCCGTCGCGGGCGTCCGTGCTCGACGCCCTGCGCGCCGGCCTGAAGGAGCCGGCCTTCGCCGGCAGCACGCTCGACCCGGCCGCGGCCGACGAGCTGCTCGAGGTGGCCGGGTCGGACCACGGCCTCGCCATCGCGCTCTGGCGCGTCGTCGCCGACCCGCAGGCCGACGTCCGGGCGCGCGGCGCGGCGGCGCTCGAGAAGCTGGCCGCCGACCTGTACGGCCCTGCGCCGGGATCGGCGGAGGAGGGTGCG
>DASTGK010000093.1:0-8010 GCA_035719085.1 Anaeromyxobacteraceae bacterium | reverse complement strand
GCAGAAGACGGCCACCAGCCCGCGCGGCCGCGACCGGCACATGGGCCAGCCGCTGCGCATGGCCGAGCTCGTCGCCCAGCTCGACGGCCCGGTCTACGTGGAGCGGGTCGCGCTCTACGACGCCAAGCAGCGGAACCGGGCGCAGAAGGCCATCACCAAGGCGCTCCGGCTCCAGGCCGAGAACGTCGGTTTCGCCTTCGTCGAGGTGCTGGCCGAGTGCCCCACGCACCTGGGGCTCACGCCGACCGAGTCGGAGGCCTGGGTGAAGGAGAAGATGGTCCCGGTCTTCCCGCTCGGCGTGAAGAAGGACGCCGCGGGCGAGCCGTTCGGAGCGTGGCCCGCGCCCACCTTCGAGCCGGCCCGCGTCCTCGAGGCGATCGGGGGGCTGGCCCAGCCGGTGGCGCGCCACTGCCAGGGCTTCCCGCGCACCGCCTTCGGCGACGACATCGCGCTCAAGCTGGCCGGCGCCGGCGGGGACGGGGCGCAGACGGCGGCGCTGCTCGTCACCAAGGCGGCCATCAACGAGGGGTTCGACGCCACGCACATCCCGAGCTACGGCCCGGAGTCGCGCGGCGGCACCTCCTACGCCGACGTCCGCATCGCCGAGGGCGAGGTGCTCTCGCCGGCCGCGCCCCACCCGCACGCGCTCGTCGCCTTCAACGCGCCGAGCCTGGCCCGCTTCGGCCCGGAGGTGGCGCCGGGCGGCGTGGTGATCTACGACGCGACCGTGGTCCCCTCCCCGCCGGCGCTCGATCCGTCCGTCCGCGTCGTCGGCGTCCCCTGCACCGCCATCGCGCTCGAGCTGGGCAAGGCGATGGTGAAGAACGTGGTGGCGGTCGGCGCGCTGACCGGCGCCACGCGCATCTTCCCGGAGGCGACGCTGGTCGAGGCGATCAAGCAGGCGCTCCACGCGAAGCCGGCGCTCCTGCCGATGAACCTGGAGGCGCTCGCCCGCGGGATGCGGGCGGCCGAGGCGGCGCGGGGCGGGGGGCGCTGAGAGGTCCGCGGCGCCGGACGCGCGGGATCAGTGCTGGAGCTGCGAGGCCGGCTCCGGGAAGTCGACTCCCAGGTAGCGGAGCATCTGGATCTGGCTGGAGCGCAGGCCGGCGAGGACGACGCGGACGCCGCGCGTCCTGCCCGAGATGGTCCGCGCCAGGGCGGCGACGCCGACCGGCAGGAACTCGCGCACCTGCGTCAAATCGACGCGGAGCTCGCCGTCGTCCTCCAGGTCGGCGATGGCGTCAGCGATCCTCCGGGCCGCCTGCTGGTCGAACACGCCGCTGATCTCGACCTGGCCCTCGTCGGTCGTCCGCATGGAAGCCCCCGCTCCGCGCGTCTCATTGCTCGTGAACCCGATCGTCTCGTTCGTTGATCCGATCTTTCATTTCGGACCCCCCGGACACAATCAGCCGGAGGGATTGGGCCGCAGGGGAGAGCCCGCCCCGGGTCGGCCTGGCGGGTGCGTCAACAAGGCGTCCCGCGCCGATGGTAGGTTGGGCCCATGCTCGGCCCGACCGACTACCACCCCGTGCCGGTCGCCGACGCCTGGGACGAGACCGCAGCGCTCCGCGCGGTCCGGCTCCAGCTCCCGCCACCGCTCGCCGAGCGCCACGCGCTGCCCGGCCAGGTGGTCAAGGTGAAGACCCCGCCGGGCGAGGGCTTCTTCGCCATCGCCTCGGCGCCGGCGCGCGACGGCTGCGTGGAGCTGCTCCTGAAGCGCGGCGGCAAGGTGGCCGACGCGGCCATCGCGGCGGGGGTGCCCGGCGCCGACCTGGCGGTCACCGCCCCCTTCGGCCGCGGCTTCCCGCTCGAGGAGGCGGCCGGCAAGGACGTGCTCCTCTTCGCCGCCGGGAGCGGCATCGCGCCCATCCGCGCCCTGGTGCAGCGGCTCCTCTCGCGGCGCGACGAGGTGAACCGGCTCGTCCTCTTCTACGGCCAGCGCCGCGGCGCCGAGTTCGCCTACCGCGGCGAGCACCTCGCCTGGGAGCGGCGCGGCGTGCGGGTGGTGCTCTGCCCGTCGGCCGAGGACGACGCCTGGGAGGGCGTGCGCGGCCGCGTGCAGGAGGTGGCGCGCACGCTCGACTTCGGCGGCGCGCGCCTCGCCGACGCCGTGGCCTACGTCTGCGGCATGTCCACCATGGTGACCGACGTGAGGGAGACGCTGGCCCGGGCCGGCGTGCCGCCCGAGCGCGTCCACGTGAACTTCTGATGACCCGCGACGACCTGCAGCGCCACTTCCTCCTCGCCCTGGTGATCGGCGCCGTCGCCCTCACCGTGGTGCTCGTCTCGCCCTTCTGGTCCTCGCTCCTGGTGGCGGCGGTGCTGGCCGCCGCGGCGCGCCGCCCCATGGAGTGGACCTCGGCCCGGCTGCGCGGCCGGCGCGAGGTGGCGGCCGGGCTGCTCGTCCTCGTCCTCATCCTGGCGCTCGCCCTCCCCATCGCCGCGCTCGTCACCGTGGTGGCCGGGCAGGCGGTCGAGGGGTTCCAGTGGCTGCGCCAGGCGCTCGCGTCGGAGGGGGTGGCCGGCCTCATCGCGCGCCTCCCCTCCTGGCTCGTGCCGCTCGTGAAGCGCGTCGTGGACGCCGTGCCCGACCTCGAGGCGGAGCTGCAGCAGCTCGCCGGCGCCGGGGGTGGCCAGGCGGTCTCGGCGCTCGGCGGCCTCCTCGCCGCCACCGGCGGCGCGCTCCTGCGCGTCGGCGTGACGCTCGTCGCCTGCTGGTTCTTCCTGGTCGACGGCCACCGGCTCGTCGCCTGGCTCGAGGGCGTGGCGCCGCTCGCGCCCGGCCAGTTCCGCGAGCTGGTGGGCGAGTTCCGCCGCACCGCGGTCTCGGTGCTCGTCGCCACCGTGGCCACCGCCGCCATCCAGGGGGCGGCGGCGCTCGCCGGCTACCTCATGGCCGGCGCGCCCGGGCCGCTGTTCCTCGGCACCGTCACCTTCCTCGTGGCGCTCGTGCCGGCGGTCGGCGGCACGGTGGTGGTGCTGGCCGTGGCGGTGCTGCAGCTCGCCACCGGCCACCCGGTGGCGGGCGCCTTCCTCGGCGCCTGGGGCGTGGGCGTGGTGTCGATGGTCGACACGCTGGCCCGCCCCTACCTGCTGAAGGACGGGATGGACCTGCCGGTCGGCATCGTCTTCCTGGCGCTGCTCGGCGGCGTGGCCGCCTTCGGCGTCATCGGCGTGCTGCTCGGCCCGCTCGTCGTCACCTTCCTCATCGCCGCCCTGCGGCTCTGGCGGCGCGAGCAGGAGGCGCGCGAGGCGGCCGAGGAGCCGGCGCCCGAGGACGGGAGGGGGACGGCGTAACCCGAGGTTCTTCTCCCTCTCCCCCACCGGGCAGGCCCGAGTTCCTCTCCCTCTCCCCCAACCGGGGGAGAGGGCCGGGGTGAGGGGGCTGCCCCGCGCCCGAGCGCTGCCGGGAGGGTGGCGGAGAGGCGGCGGCGAGGGTGGTGCTGCCTGGCGACCGACGCCGCGGCACGGCGGCGGGTTCGTAGCCCCGACCGTCGCCAGGGAAGCGTCACAGCAGAATACGTGACGCCACCGCGTGATCGGTTCACGGGCAACGCACGGCTCGCTCGACGCGACCGCGGGCTGTCGCTGCCACCGCCGCGGGGCGCTGCCGCCGGCCGAGGCACGTTGACCCGACCGCGATGCACCACGCCGCGAAGGTTGGCGCCGAGGCGCTCGTGACACGACGTGGGACGCCCCAACCGGGCGTGAACTGTCGCTTGACGCCCTCTGCTCGCGATTCGGCCTCGGCGCGCGGCGCGCCGCGCGGATGGCCCCCGCGAGCGCGCAGCGGGCCGCGGAGCCCACGCACCGGCGGACCAAGGCTGGCGCGGCACCCGAACCGCGCGGAGGCGCTGGCGGGGCGGCCAGGGGCCTTCCCGGAGGGCTCGAATCCTCGTGTTACCAATGGTGGATGACACCGGAGGTGCATACCATGCCCGCCACCGCTCCCGCTCTGCTCGACGCCGCCGCCCTCGCTCGGCGTCTCGCCGAGCTCGCCGCCAACGACCGCGCCGTCCAGGTCGAACTCCTCCTCCACCTCGCGGAGTACGACCGGCGCGAGGCCTGGCTCGCGGCCGGCTACGGCTCCCTCTGGGACTTCTGCCGCCGCGCCCTCCACCTGCGCGAGGGCGCCGCCTGGCGCCGCATCCAGGCCATGCGCGTCCTGCGCCGGCTGCCGGAGCTGGCGGAGCCGCTCCGCTCCGGGAAGCTTTGCCTGACCACCGTGGCCCTCATCGACCCGGTCCTCACCGAGGCCAACGCCGCCGAGCTCGTTGCGCGGGCCGCTTACAAGTCGAAGGCCGAGGTGGAGGCGCTCGTCGTCGCGCTCAGGCCCCGGAGCGCCCCGCGTGACGGCGTGCGCCGGCTCCCCGAGCGCCACGAGGCCGCGAATGCGGCGTCGCTGCCCCTCCCGGCACCCCGAGGCTTCGAGCCCGAGACGACGGGCGGAGCTCCGGTGCTCGCTGCCCCTGCGCCAGCGCCCGAAGCGCTCGCCCCCGCGCCCACGGCCCGCCCTACCGTGTGCCCGGTGGCGGCGGACACCTGGTCGCTTCGCGTCACGGTCGACGTCGCCTTCAAGGAGGAGCTCGACCGGCTGACCGAGCTCCTCTCGCACAAGGTGCCCGGCGGCGAGCTCTCGGCCGTGCTGCGCGAGGCGGTGAAGTGCGCCATCGAGAAGCACGGCAAGCGCAGGGGCGCGGTCGAGCCTGAGCGGAAGCGGGCGAAGAAGATGGCGCAGAAGAAGGCACCGGCCTCCCCTTCCTCCGCTGCCCCGCCGAGCCCGCGGCGCGAGCCGATCTCCGCCGAGGTGCGGCGGCAGGTCTGGAAGCGCGACGAGGGACAGTGCACCTGGGTCAGCCCCGACGGTCGCCGCTGCGGCAGCCGGTGGCGGCTCCAGCTGGACCACATCGAGGCTGCGGCGCTCGGCGGCCCGTCGACGGTCGACAACCTCCGGCTGACCTGCGCTCGTCACAACAGGCTTCACGCTGAGCAGACCTTTGGGCGCGCCTTCATGGACCAGTTCCGCCGTGAGAGGCCCCGCACGGGTGAATCTACTGCCGCTGGCGGAGGTGCCTCTCTGGCAGCGGAGTGAAGTGACGGGCATCGCGGGCGCTACCGTCGCCAGCGGCTCGCTTCGACCCACGGTCTCGCCGAGCGTGCCGCGGCTCCCCGTGAACCGATCACGTTGAGGCGTCGCGAACGGGCGGCGGCGCCTCCCCGCGACGGCCGCACGTCGATGGCGCCGACGAACCGCGGTGCGGCGGCCTGCCAGCCACCCTCCTCGCTGCCGCCTCTCCGCCGCCCCGTGGTGGACGCTCGCGCTCTGGAGCGTCGTGGCACGGCGGGCGTCATCGGGTCGGGCCACGACCAGATGTGATGAGGCGCGAGAGGCGGCGCCTACTTCCCGGCGCAGGCCGCCTTGCCGGCGAGGGCCGCTGGCTCCTTCGGGTCGAGCTTGAGCGCCTGCTCGTACTGCGGCACGGCCTTGGCGCAGTTGCCCTGGGCCGCCCAGACGTCGCCGATGAGGGCGAAGGCCGACGGCACCGGCGCCTTCTCCAGCGCCTTGTTGGCGCTCTGCAGCGCCTTCTCGTACTGCTTGCGCTTCAGGAGCATCTTGCCCAGGTTGACGTCGCGCTTGGCCACGTCGCGCACGTCGTCGCCCGGCATGGTCCCCTTGGGCGGGTTGAGCACCGCCTCGACCGCGGCCATGTCGATCTCGCCGAGCAGGTAGCGGATGCGCGCCTTGATGATCTCGCAGTAGTCGATCTGCCGGTACATCTCGACCGTCGCCAGCTTGAACTTGGCGTCGGTCATCGCCACCATCGGGTGGAGCCGGATGCCGAGGGCGTCGTAGAGCTTGTCGCCCTCGTCGACCGCCACCGGCATGACGATGCCGGTCTTGGCCACCAGCGCCTTCACCTCGTCGGGCGGCTCGGTGCCGGAGACGACGCCGATCCAGTGGACCGGCTTGCCGGCGAAGAGCTTCTCGCAGGTGGCGAGCTGGACGAGCGCGTCGACCGTCCGCTCCTGGCCGGTGCGGAAGAAGACGACGACGTTCGCCTTGGCCTTGGCGGAGAGGATCCGCTCCTTGCCGCCGGCGATGGTCTTGAGCTCGACGTTGTCGACCGGCGTCCCCACCTCGGCGTGGGCCTGGGCTCCGAGCGGCGCGGCGGCGAGCAGGGCGGCGGTGGCGACCGCCGAGAGAGCGTTCGTCAGCATGGCGCGGCGAATGATCGCACCTCCAGCATGGGTTGCGGTGAACAATCGCATCCGACGAACGGGGGACAGCCCCCGCCTCCGAACGAGCGGCTTGACGTGCGTCACGACGCGGCGCTCCATCTTCGTGGGGAGCGCCGCCTGCGTGGCCTACTTCCCGCCGCAGGCCTTCTGCCCGGCCAGGGCGTGCTGGTCGGCCGGGTCGAGCTTCAGGGCCTGCTCGTACTGCCTCAGCGCCTTGGCGCAATCCCCCTGGGCGGCGTGGACGTCGCCGATGAGGGCGAAGGCGCCGGCCGACGGGGCCTTCTCGAGCGCCTTCTGGGCGCTGGCGAGCGCCTTGTCGTACTGCTTGATCTTGAGCTGGCGGCGCCCCAGGTTGACGTCGCGGTTGGAGACGTCGCGCACGTCCTCGCCCGGCATGGTGTTCCTGGGCGGCTCGAGCGTCTTGTCGAGGGCCGCCTGGTCGATCTCGCCGAGCAGGAAGCGGATGCGCGCCTCGATGACGCCGCAGTAGTCGATCTGCCGGTACTGCTCGAACGAGGCGATCCGGTTCTTGGCGTCGAGCAGGAAGACCACCGGGTGGTTGCGCACGCCCATGGCGGCGTAGAGCCCGTCCTTGTCGTCGAGGAGCACCGGCATCTTCACGCCGGCCGCCGCGGCCATCGCCTGGGCGTCGGCCGCCGGCGTCTCGCCGGACACCACCGCCACGAAGCGGACCGGCTTGCCGGTGAGGCTCTTCTCGCACTGCGACATCGCCTTGAGCGCGTCGGCCGAGCGCTCCTGGCCGGTGCGCACGAAGACGACCGCGGTCACCTTCACCTTGGGCGCGAGGAGCTTCTCCTTGCCCCCGGCGGCCGTCTTCAGCTCCACGTTCTCGACGGGCGTGCCCACCTCGGCGTGGGCGTGGGCCACGCCGAACGGGACGAGCGCGAGGGCGGCGAGGAGCAGGTTGCGGAGGTGTCGGAGCATGGTGACGGGTGACCTCATGGTGGAGTCTCGGGGCCGCTACCTGCCGCAGCCCTTCCTTCCCTGCTGAGCGACGGCGTCGGCAGGGTCGATCTTCAAAGCCGCGTCGAAGAGCGGCAGGGCCTCGGCGCACTTGCCCTGCGCCGCCAGCACCTGCGCGGCGAGGTCGTTCGCCTCGGCGGTGGGGCCGGCCGCCAGGCTCTTCCTGGCGTACTCCAGGGCCTTCTCGCCGTTGCCCCGCTTCCAGAGCGCCTTCGCCAGGTTGAGGTCGCGCCGGGCCACCGCGTCGGCCGAGCCGGTGGTGGCCTTCTCCGGCTCGAGCACCCGGGCCATGTCGGCCTCCTTCAGCTCGCCGAGCACGACCTCGAGGCGCGCCAGCACGATCTCGCGGAAGTTGATCTGCCGGAAGTGCTCGTAGGCGGCCAGCTTCAGCGCCCGATCGGCGATGCCGACCACCGGGTGGAGCCGGACGCCGAGCTTGCCGTAGAGGGCGTCGCCGTCGTCCACCAGGATGGGCCAGCCGACGCCGGCCTCGGTCACCGTCTCGCGCACCTCGGCGGCGCTCCAGGAGTCGGAGACCACGCCGACGAAGCGCACCGGCTTGCCGAGGAGCTCCTTGCGGATGGCCTCGAGGTCGCGGAGGGCGTCGAGCGAGTGGTCCTGGTGGGGCCGGAAGAAGACGAAGAGGCTCGCCGTGGCCTTGCGGGAGAGGAGCTCGGCCTTGGGGCCCGCCAGGGTCCGCAAGGCCGGGTTCTCCAGCTGGTCGCCGACGGCGACGTTCGAGAAGGCGTGCGCCGCCACCGGCCAGGAGGCGCCGAGGAGCGCCCC
>DASTGK010000092.1:0-2916 GCA_035719085.1 Anaeromyxobacteraceae bacterium | reverse complement strand
GGAGAGGGCTGGGGTGAGGGGGCTGCCGGAGCCACCAGCACAGCCTCGCCGTGCGGTGAGACCATGGCCGAGTCATGCCGCCGCACCCCCACCGCCGCGGCGGTCCGCTAGAGTTCGACGCAGCGCCCGCGGGCGCAGGTCGGCCCGGGCGGAGACGAGGTGGGCCATGGGGAAGCGCCTCTACGCCTTCGGCGGCGGCAAGGCCGAGGGTCACCGCGGCATGAAGGAGCTGCTCGGCGGCAAGGGGGCCGGGCTGGCGGAGATGGCCGCCATCGGCCTGCCCGTCCCGCCGGGCTTCACCATCACCACCGAGGTCTGCACCGCCTTCTACGCGGCGGGGCGGCGGCTGCCGAAGGGGCTCGACCGCGAGCTCCGCGCGGCGCTCGGGCCGGTGGAGAAGCTCACCGGCCGCCGCTTCGGCGACCCGAGGGACCCGCTCCTCGTCTCGGTCCGCTCCGGCGCCCGCGTCTCCATGCCCGGCATGATGGACACCGTTCTCAACCTCGGCCTCAACGACGAGACGGTGGAGGGGCTGGCCGCGGCGGCCGGCGACCCGCGCTTCGCCTGGGACAGCTACCGGCGCTTCTGCGCCATGTTCGGCGACGTGGTGCTCGGGATGAAGCCCGTCCGCAAGGAGGACCGCGACCCCTTCGAGGAGCTCCTCGCCGCCAAGAAGGCGGCGCGCGGCGTCCGCCACGACTCGGAGCTGCCGGTGGAGGCGCTCCGCGAGCTGGTCGCCGAGTTCAAGGCGGCCATCCTGGCGCGCACCGGCCGGGCGCTGCCGTCGGACCCCCTGGAGCAGCTGCTCCTCGCGGTGAAGGCGGTCTTCCAGTCCTGGGACAACGACCGGGCCGAGGCCTACCGGCAGCTCAACGGCATCCCGGCCGGCTGGGGCACGGCCGTCAACGTGCAGGCGATGGTCTTCGGCAACCTGGGCGAGGACTCGGGCACCGGCGTGGCCTTCACCCGCAACCCGGCCACCGGCGAGGACGAGCTCTACGGCGAGTTCCTGGTGAACGCCCAGGGCGAGGACGTGGTGGCGGGCATCCGCACGCCGCAGAAGGTGGCCGAGCTGGAGGCGCGCTGGCCGGAGAT
Source organism: Anaeromyxobacteraceae bacterium (assembly GCA_035719085.1). Lineage (GTDB taxonomy): Bacteria > Myxococcota > Myxococcia > Myxococcales > Anaeromyxobacteraceae > JADKCZ01. Next base: position 1,821 of record DASTGK010000092.1, on the reverse strand, counting down.
CGCGAGGCAGCTCCTCGCGGTGCGCCAGAAGCTGGAGCGCCACTACCAGGAGATGCAGGACATCGAGTTCACCATCGAGCGCGGGAAGCTCTGGGTGCTGCAGACCCGCACCGGCAAGCGGACCGGCCTCGCCGCGGTGCGCATCGCCGTCGAGATGGCGGAGGCCAAGGTCATCTCGCGCGAGGAGGCGCTGCGGCGGGTCGACCCCGAGGCGCTCAACCACCTGCTGCGGCCGGTCTTCGACGCCGCCGCCCGGGCCGAGGCGGTGCAGGCCGGGCGGCTGCTGGCGCGCGGGCTGCCGGCCGGGCCGGGCGCGGCGTCGGGGCGGCTGGTCTTCTTCGCCGAGGACGCCGTCACCTGGCGCCGCCACGGCGAGCCGGTGATCCTGGCCCGCCACGAGACCAGCCCGGAGGACATCCGCGGGATGAGCGCGGCCGAGGGCTTCCTCACCGCCTTCGGCGGCATGACGAGCCACGCCGCGCTGGTGGCGCGCCAGATGGGCAAGGTGGCCATCGTCGGCTGCGACGCCCTCGCCTTCGACTACCCGGGGCGCACCATGACGGTGACGACGCCGGCCGGGCCGCGCCAGCTCCGCGAGGGCGACTGGATCTCCATCGACGGCATGACCGGCGAGGTGGTGGAGGGGCGGCTCGCCACCAGCCCCTCGGAGGTGGTGCAGGTGCTGGTGGAGCGGAGCCGCTCGCCTCGCGAGGCGCCGGTCTACCGCCGCTTCGCCACCCTGCTCGGCTGGGCCGACGCGGTCCGGCGGCTCGAGGTGCGGGCCAACGCCGACCAGCCGGACCAGGCCGCGGCGGCGGTGGCCCTCGGGGCCCAGGGGATCGGCCTGTGCCGCACCGAGCACATGTTCTTCGGGGAGGGGAAGATCGGCCCGATGCGCGAGATGATCGTGGCCGAGACCACCGAGGCCCGGCGCGCCGCGCTGGCGCGCCTGCTGCCGCTGCAGCGGGCCGACTTCGCCGGGATCTTCGAGGCCATGGCGCCGCGCCCGGTCACCATCCGCACCATCGACCCGCCGCTCCACGAGTTCCTGCCGCAGGACGAGGCGGGCCAGGCGGAGCTGGCGCGCGCCACCGGCCGCACCCTGGCCGAGGTGCGCGGCCGGGTGGCCGAGCTCCACGAGTCGAACCCCATGCTCGGCCACCGCGGCTGCCGGCTCGGGATCACCTACCCGGAGATCACCGAGATGCAGGCGCGCGCCATCTTCGAGGCGGCCTGCGACGTGGCCGCCACGGGCAAGCGCGTCAGGCCCGAGGTGATGATCCCGCTCGTCGGCTCCCGGGCCGAGCTCGATCACCAGGCGGCGGTGGTGCGCCGCGTGGCGGCCGAGGTCTTCCGGGAGCGCGGCCGCAAGGTGCCCTGGCTCGTCGGCACCATGATCGAGATCCCGCGCGCCGCCGTCACCGCCGGCGAGATCGCCGCCACCGCCGAGTTCTTCTCCTTCGGCACCAACGACCTGACGCAGACCACCTTCGGCCTGTCGCGGGACGACACCGGGCCGGTGGTGGCCGCCTACGTGGAGCGCGGCATCTGGCCGGCCGATCCGTTCGTCACGCTCGACCGCGACGGCGTGGGCGCGCTCATGCGGCTCGCCGTCGAGGCGGGGCGCGCGGCGCGGCCCGGGATCCACCTCGGCATCTGCGGCGAGCACGGCGGCGACCCGGCGTCGGTGGCGCTCTGCCACGAGCTCGGGCTCGACTACGTCTCCTGCTCGCCCTTCCGGCTGCCCATCGCGCGGCTGGCGGCGGCCCAGGCGGCGCTGCGCCAGGCCGAGCGGCCGAAGGCGGCGAAGGCGGCGAAGGG
>DASTGK010000091.1:0-5994 GCA_035719085.1 Anaeromyxobacteraceae bacterium | reverse complement strand
CAGCTCGTCGACGCGCTCGCTCAGCTCCGCGATCTCGGCGTCGCGCGCGGCCACGGCGGCGCGCCGCTCGGCCAGGTCGGCCTCCAGCCTGGCCAGCTCGCCGGCGCCGGCGCCGGGCGCGGCCGAAGGCGGCGGGACGAGGTGGAGCACGTTCGCGGGGGCGGGGGGAGGGGAGGGCGGCGTGCCGAGCAGGCTGATGCCGGCGGCCCGCAGCGCCTCGGCGCTGGCGCCGCGGATGGGGCGCGACGAGGAGGGCTCGGGCTCGAGGTCGAGGGCGGCGGCCAGCTCCGGCTCGAGGTCGAGCGAGGGCGACGGGCGCGGCTCGTCCTCGGGGGCGGCGAGCGCGTCGAGGGCGGCCATCGGGTCGTCGCCGCCGAGCGCGTCGAGCGCGTCGTCGGCCCCCTGGCTCAGGGCGCCGAGCGCGTCGTGCTCGGGCGCCTCGTCCTCCTCGGGCAGCGAGTCGGCGGCGGCGTCGAGGTCCTCGACGGAGACGGGCCGCTCGGCGTCGAGGCCGAGCGCGGCGCGGGCGGCGGGGGCGGCCGGCGCCGAGAGCCCCTGGAAGGCGTCGTCCAGCAGCTGCAGGTCCTCGTCCTCGCCCGCCGGGCCCGCGGCGCCGCCGGCCATCGGCTCGTCGGGCAGGGAGGCGAGGTCGAGCGGGGGCAGCTCGCCGTCGGTTTCGCCGCCCAGCGCCTCGAGGTCGAGATCCTCCTCGAGGCTGACCACCTCCTCGTCGCCCTCGCCGCCCGCCTCCTGCGGCGCCGGCCGCCCGACGTGCGGCGCGAGGACGTCGAGCAGCGCCTGCGCCGTGTAGGGCTTCAGCAGGTACTCCTCGGCCCGGGCCTTCAGCTTCCTGTGCGCCTCGAAGGTCTCGGCGGTCGCCTCGGCGCTCGTGAGGACGAGCGGGATCGACCGGAGCCCCTCCTCCTTCTTGAGCTTCTGGCAGATCGAGTAGCCGGACATCCTCGGCAGCTCGACGCACAGGACGATGGCGTCCGGCGAGGCCTCCTTGGCGAGGTCGAGCCCCTCCTTGCCGTCGCCGGTGGCGCGGACCTGGAAGCCGGCCCCCTCGAGCGCCTCGGTGATCTCGCCGGCGAAGGCCGCGTCGTTCTCGATGAGGAGGATCGTCTTCGACATTGGGGAGTCCCGGGTGCGGCGGCGCAGCGGCTCGCGGGCGCCAGGTGATATCGCAGCGCCCGAAAAATACTGGGGAAAGTCTACCGGCCGATCGGAGGGGGTGTCAAAAACCGCCCCGAACCCGAACCCGAACCCAAACCCGAACCCGAACCCGTGAGCCGAACCCGAACCCGTGAGCCGAACCCGTGAGCCGAACCCGTGCCCGGGCCGGGGGCCGCGGGCCCGCCGCACGGCGAGGCTCGTCTTGGCGCCGCAGGCAGCCCCCTCACCCCGACCGCTGGCTCGCCGCACGGCGAGGCTCGTCCTGGCGTCTCAGGCAGCCCCCTCACCCCAGCCCTCTCCCCCGAGGGGGGAGAGGGAGGCAGGGTCTGCGCTCCGCTATCTCGACTGCGCGTTGCGCACCAGCTCGAACAGGTCGTCCTCGCCGAGGTCCGACACCAGCGAGTAGACGATCTCGTCCTGCCGCCACACGGCCACGTTGTAGCCGCGGGCGTTCACCACGTGGAGCGTGCGCGGGCCGACCTGCACCTCGCGCCCCGCCGCCTCGAAGCGGCGGTCCGGGTCGTCGACGATGAAGAGGCCGGCCTGGCCGCGCGGCAGCTCGTACTTGATGTAGGCGGCCGGGTACTCGCGCAGGTGGGAGAGGCGCGCGCCCACGAGCTTGGCCCCCTTCTCGGCGAACCTGGGCGGCACCGCCTTGAAGTCGAGCTTGCCGGCGAACCAGCCCTGCACCGCCTCGGGCGCCATCGACGCGGTGGTCACCTCCATCGGCAGCCCGCGGTTGTGCTTCTTCACCGCCTCCTCGATGAGGGCGTCGTTGCCGCCGTGGGTGGCGAGCACCACCAGCGCGCCGGCGGCGCAGGCCGCGGCCGTGGCGAGCGGGACGGGCGAGAGGAGGCGGCGCCAGAACGGGCGCCGCTCGCTGGCCAGCGAGGCGGCGACGCGGCGGCGCAGCGCCTCGGGGCAGCGGCCGGCGGGGGCGCCGGGGCCCATCGCCTCGCGGAGCCGGGCGCGCAGGGCGTCCCGCGCCTTCCCCTTGGCCTCGGCCAGGTGGCGGCAGCGCTCGCAGGCGGCCAGGTGGAGCTCGGCCTCGGCCTGCTCGCGCGCCTCGAACTCGCCGTCCAGGAAGGCCTCGACCGAGCGCTCGAGCTCGGCACAGTCCATCGGGGCGGGCATGGGATCGAGGGCCATGGTCACGACGCGGTCTTGGCGCGGCGGCGCCGGTGCTCGGCGAGATCCTCCACCGTAGCCGTGCCGTCGGTGAAGCCGGAGTCGACGGCGTACTGGGCGAGCGCCTTCTGCAGGAGGCGCCGGCCGCGGTAGAGCCGGCTCATCACGGTGCCGACGGGGACGTCGAGGATGTCGGCGATCTCGCGGTAGGAGAACTCCTGCAGGTCGGCCAGGATCACCACCATGCGGAAGTCGATGGGGAGGGCGTCGACGGCGCGCAGCACGTCGTCGGAGAGGAGCCGGTCGAAGAACCAGCGCTCCGGGTCGCCGGCCTGGTCGGCCGCCTCGCGCGACACCACCTGGGCCTGCACCGACTCCTGCTCGGGCCCGTCGACGATGGAGCGCTCCTTCACCGACCGGCGGTAGCGGTTGATGAAGGTGTTGGTCAGGATCTTGAAGAGCCAGGCCTTGATGTTGGTGCCGCGCTCGAACCGGTCGAAGAAGCGGTAGGCGCGCAGGAGCGCGTCCTGCACCAGGTCCTCGGCGTCGCGCTCGTTCTTGGTCAGGCGGAGCGCCGCCGCGTAGAGCGGGTCGAGGTGGCGCAGCGCCAGCGCCTCGAACTCGTCGCGGGTGAGATCGCTCTGCGTGTCGTCGAACAGGCTCATCGGTTGTAGGAACCCCTCGGCCCCGCTGGTGATTCCCGGCGGGAGATCCGGTCACGCCCCGGCGCGAGGCACCGGAAAGCCAAGTCATTCTAGCCGGTTCCCGCCGGCCGCGCACGCCGCCCGCCCTGCCCCGGAGGGGCGATGCGCCCGGCCGGGCGGCCGCGGGAACGCGAAAAGCCCCTGTGATATGGCTACGCGCCAAAGATGCCGAGGCTCCTCTTCGCCGACGACCGCGGCGTGGTCTACGACCACCCGACGCTCCGCGCCGCCGTCCGCAGCGGCGATCAGCTCTTCGCGCCACGCGAGCGCCCCGTCCCGCTCCCCGAGGGGGCGACGCTCGCCATGCTGCCCGGCCGCCGCCCGGTCGGCATCGACCCCGACTCGGGCGCGCTCACCGTGCTCGACGAGGTGAAGGTCGGGCGCCGCCGCTTCGTCCCGCACGCCGTGGGCGCCACGCTGCCGCCCGGCTTCACCCGCACGCTCCTGCCGGCCTTCGCGCGCCCGGCGCTGGCGGTGGCCGGCGCCGCCCCCATCCTGCCGCAGTGGGCCTACACCGCCGCCGCGCTCGGGCCGGACGGCTTCGCCGTCTTCGCGCTGCGCACCGACCGGCGGCGCCACTGGAGCCCGGCCAGCCACTCGACGCCCGACCTCGAGGCGAGGGTGGAGGCGCGGCTCGCCGCGACGCCCAACCCCATCTACCGGCAGCTCTCGCGCTGCGCCCTCGAGTGGCGCTGCTTCACGGCGCAGAACACCTTCTACGGTCGCGACGAGGGGGCCATCCCGTCCTCGGCCCGCTGCAACGCCGCCTGCATCGGCTGCCTCTCGGAGCAGGAGGAGGGGATGCCGCCCGCCTCGCACGAGCGGATCCAGCGGCCGCCCACCGCGGAGGAGATGGCCGAGGTGGCGCGCCACCACCTCGAGACCGGGCGCGGCAAGCTCATGGTCAGCTTCGGCCAGGGGTGCGAGGGGGAGCCGCTGCTGCGCTGGAAGGAGATCGCGCGGGCCATCCGGCTCGTCCGGGCCGCCACGCCGCGCGGCTCGATCCACGTCAACACCAACGGCTCCCTGCCCGACGCGCTCGGCGCGCTCTGCGACGCCGGCGTCGACTCGGTGCGCATCTCGCTCAACAGCGCCTCGCCCGACCTCTACGCCGCCTACTACCGGCCGGAGCGCTACGGGCTCGAGGACGTGCTCCGCTCCGTGCAGGTGGCCCACCGCAAGGGGGCCTACGTGGCGCTCAACCTGCTCACCTTCCCGGGCGTGACCGACCGCGCCGGCGAGGTGGCGGCGCTCTGCCGGCTGGTGAAGCGGGCCGGCGTGGACCAGGTGCAGACCCGGCCGCTCGCCATCGACCCGGACGTCTACCTGGCGGTGGCGCGCGGGCGCGGCGCCGGGGGCGAGCCGGTCGGCATCCGCCGGCTGGTGGCCGCCCTGCGGGCGGCGCGCCCCGGGCTCGTGGTCGGCAACTTCTCGAGGGCGCGTCCCGAGCGGGCGCGGAGGGCGTGATGCGTTCGGAGGCTCGGCTCGAGCTGCAGAAGGACCTGGCCCGCCACCTGCGGGCCGGCCACCCGTGGGTCTTCCGCAAGGCGCTGGCGCGGCCGCCCAAGGGGATGCCGGCCGGCACCATCGTCGACGTGGTGGAGGGCGACCGCTTCGTGGCCCGCGGCTACCTCGACCCGCACTCGGCCATCACCGTGCGCGTGCTGACGCGCGACGAGGGCGAGGCGATCGACGAGGGCTTCTGGCGCCGCCGCGTGGCCCGCGCCCTGGCGCTGCGGCGCGAGCTGGTGGACGGCACCACCGGCTACCGGCTGCTCCACGGCGAGTCGGACGGGCTGCCCGGCGTGGTGGCCGACCGGTACGAGCGGTTCGCGGTGCTGAAGCTCTACTCGGCCGGCCTCACGCCGTGGCGCGGCGCCATCGTCGAGGCGCTGCGCGCCGAGGCGGGCGACCTGGCCGGCGTCTACGGCCGCGACGAGATCCCGCGCGACGACGACGAGGGGGGCGCGCCGGCCGGGCGGGTGCTCTGGGGGGCCGAGCCGCCGGAGCTCGTCCCCATCGACGAGCACGGCATGACGATCCTGGTCGACGTCCGGCGGGGGCAGAAGACCGGCCTCTTCCTCGACCAGCGCGAGAACCGGCGGCTGGTGCGCGGGCTGGCCCGCGGGCGGCCCGACGCGCTCAACCTCTTCAGCTACACGGGCGGCTTCTCCGTGGCGGCGGCGCTCGGCGGCGCCACCCACGTCGTCTCGAGCGACCTCGACAAGGACGCCCTGGCCCTGGCGCGCGAGACCTTCAAGGCCAACGGCCTCGACCCGGCCAGCCACGCCTTCGCCCACGGCGACGCCTTCGACCTGCTCGCCCTCTACAAGCGGCAGGGGCGCCGCTTCGACCTCGTGGTCTGCGACCCGCCCGCCTTCGCCAAGTCGCAGAAGGCGGTGGAGGGGGCGCTCGCCGGCTACGCCTCGCTCAACCGGGCGGCGCTGCAGGTGTTGGCGCCGGGCGGCCTCATCATCACCTGCTCCTGCAGCGCCCGGGTCTCGGCCGAGCAGTTCGGCGAGGCGGTGAAGGAGGCGGCCTTCAAGTCGCGCATCGAGGTGGCGGTGGTGGGCGAGACCCGGCAGCCGCCTGACCACCCGATCTCCCTCCAGTTCAAGGAGGGGCGCTACCTGAAGGCGATCGTCCTGCGCCGCACCTCGGCGTAGCGTCCCAGCCCGGCATGGTCCTCCCCGGCCAGTACCTGGAGCGGCCGGCGCTCGTCGACGCCGGGGACGCCGTCCTCGAGGGGCTCTACCACCGCGGGCGGCGGCGGCCGGCGCTGCTCGTCTGCGCCTCGCCGGAGGCGGGCGGCATGGACGCCCCCATCGTCGCCGAGCTGGCCTGGGCCGCGGCCCGCGCCGGCCACGCCTCGCTCCGCTTCCAGCACCGCGGCCTCGGGGCGTCGCAGGGGCGCGTCGACCCGGCCCGCCGGCTCGACGACGCGCTCGCCGCCCACGCCCACCTCGTCGAGACGGCGCGCGCCCCG
>DASTGK010000090.1:0-4462 GCA_035719085.1 Anaeromyxobacteraceae bacterium | reverse complement strand
GCGCCCCCCGCCCGTCCGCGAGCGCGGCCTCGTCGGCTGGGTGCGCCGCGAGCTCTTCGCCGGCCCGGCCAGCGCCGCGGCCACGCTCGCCGTCCTGGTCCTCGCGGCCGTGGTGCTGCCGCGCGCCTGGCGCTGGCTCGTGGCCGGCGCCGTCTGGCGCCCCGACTACGACGCCTGCCGCGCCCTCGAGTACCGCGCCGCCTGCTGGGGGATGGTGGCCGAGAAGCACCGGCTCGTCCTCTTCGGCCGCTACCCCTGGGAGGAGCAGTGGCGCCCGCTCGCCGCCACGCTGCTCGTCGTGGCCGCGCTCCTCGCCTCGGCCCACCCGCGCGCCTGGCGCCGCTGGCTCCTGCCGCTCTGGGCCGGCGTGCTCGCGGCCTTCCTCGTGCTGCTGCGCGGCGGCGTGCTCGGGCTGGCGCCGGTGGAGCCCGGCACCTGGGGCGGCCTGCCCATCACCGTGCTCCTCACGCTGGTCGGCATCGGCGCCTCCATCCCGCTCGGCGTGGCGCTGGCGCTCGGCCGCCGCTCGCGGATGCCGCTGGTGCGCGGCGCCGCCACCCTCTACGTCCAGCTGGTGCGCGGTGTGCCGCTCATCACCGTCCTCTTCGTGGCCACCTTCGTCTTCCCGCTGGTGCTGCCGCGGTGGCTCACGCTCGACGCGCTCGGGCGCGTGCTGCTCGGCATCACGCTCTTCCAGGCCGCCTACATGGCCGAGGTGGTGCGCGGCGGGCTGCAGGGGCTGCCGGCCGGCCAGGCCGAGGCGGCGGCGTCGCTCGGCCTCTCCTGGTGGCAGATGCAGCGCAAGGTGATCCTGCCGCAGGCGCTCGTCATCGTCATCCCGAGCTTCATGAACAGCGTCCTCTCCACCTTCATGGACACCTCGCTCGTCACGGTGGTGAGCATGTACGACCTGACCGGCGCCCTGCGCCTCGCCCTCGGCGACCCGCAGTGGCGCAACTTCTTCATCGAGGGGTACCTCTTCGTGGGCGCGATCTACCTCTGCGGCTGCCTGGCGCTGTCGCGCTACGGCCACTGGCTGGAGGGGCGGCTCGGCCGCTGGCGGCGGCGGGAGGTGGGCGCGTGAGCGAGCCGATCATCAGCTTCCGGGGCGTGAACAAGTGGTACGGGCGGTTCCACGTGCTGCGCGACGTGGACCTGGAGGTGGCCGCGGGCGAGCGGATCGTCGTCTGCGGGCCGTCGGGCTCGGGCAAGTCGACGCTCATCCGCTGCGTCAACCGGCTGGAGGAGCACCAGGAGGGGACGATCGTCGTCGACGGCGTGGAGCTGACCGACGACCTGCGCGCCGTCGAGCGGATCCGGCGCGAGGTGGGGATGGTCTTCCAGCAGTTCAACCTCTTCCCGCACCTGACCGTCCTCGAGAACGTGGCGCTGGCGCCGGTGAACGTGCTCCAGCTCCCGGCCGCCGAGGCCGAGGCGCGGGCCCGCCAGCAGCTGGAGCGGGTCCACATCGCCGATCAGGCCGGCAAGTACCCGGGCCAGCTCTCCGGTGGCCAGCAGCAGCGGGTGGCCATCGCCCGCGCGCTCTGCATGCAGCCGCGCATCATGCTCTTCGACGAGCCGACCTCGGCGCTCGACCCGGAGATGGTGAAGGAGGTGCTCGACGCCATGCTCGAGCTGGCCGGCGCCGGCATGACCATGGTGGTGGTGACGCACGAGATGGGCTTCGCGCGCTCGGTGGCCGACCGCGTGGTCTTCATGGACCAGGGGCGGATCCTGGAGCAGGCGCCGCCGGCCGAGTTCTTCGCGCGGCCGCGCCACGAGCGGACGCGCGACTTCCTCGCCAAGGTGCTGCCCCGCTAGGGCGAGGCCTGGTCGAGCAGCGACGCCCACGTCGCTGCGGTGCGGCGAGCGTCAGCGCTCGGGCCGGCCCCATGAGCGCCCTCCGACCTGGTCGCCTCGCTCTTCCCATTTCCGACCCGTCCGCACATGTGCTCACCCGCCGTGAACGCAGCGCTCCGCCACTTCCTTCGTGCAGCACCGACGGTACGCCCCGTAACCAGGAGTGTTTCCGGATTCTCACGGATTGTGATTTACGCGCCCAGTGAAGCTCTGGCAGCGTGTCCCGCCAAGGCACGACAAGAGCGACCCCGACCGCGAGGCGGGGGAGCAATAGCCCGGACCCTCGTGGCCCTAGGGCCTACCGAATGCCGGCGAGTGCGATGGTCGCACCCCCCGGGAGTGCTGAACGAGGTGGGGTATGGCGCGCGCTCGGGCGCTGGCGGCTGCGTTCTGGTCCCTGATGGCCCTGGCCTCCCTGGCCGGGTGCGGCAGCGGTGCGTCGCCCAGCTCGACGCCGTACGCGCTGCAGGCCCGCCTCGGCACCTATGACGACGGCTCGGGGCGCGTCGGCCTCGCGGCCCTCGCGACGCTGCGGGACGGCGCCGGGGCCGGGCCCGCGACCCCCTGGTCCGCCTGGCTCACCGATCCGGCCGGCACGCTCGCCTCGGCAGAGTACGCCGGCAGCGGTCCCGGCTCGTACGCGTCGTGGTGGTGGCCCGGGATCGCGGTCCAGGATGGCGCGGCCTACGCGCTCCACGTGGACGGCGGCTCGGGGGCGCTCCAGGCGTCGCTCACCGGCTCGACCGCCGGCGGCCTGGCGCTGCCGGCGCCGGTGCTGGCCGCAGACGCGTCGCGCATCGACTGGGCGCCGGTCCCGGGCGCGGCCGCCTACGCCTGCCGCGTCTACACGGCCGGCGCCCTCCAGCTCGATGCGGCCTCGGCGACCCCCGGCTGCGATCTCTCGACGCTGCCCCCTGGCGGTTACCAGGCGTCCGTCCTGGCGTTCTCCGCGAACGTCGCGGCCATCGCCGCCAACACGAGTCAGCGGCCGGCGCTGCCGGACCGCTTCGACGTCTCAGAGGCGAGGCTGGGGGTCGTCCGCACCGATGGGACCACCGCCCCGCAGCAGCTCCTCGCCGCCGGCGGCGCCTTCGACTTCGGCCAGACCCAGCGCGGTCTCGCGGTCTGGGTGTCGCTCCGGAAGGCGGATGGCTCGGCCACCGACCGGGCCTGGACCGTCTCCATCGTCGGCCCCGGGATCCCGTCGGCGTCGCCCGTCACGTTCCAGTACCCCGCCAGCATGCCGCGCCAGATGAACTGGTCGTACGACGTACCGGCCACCCCCGGCACGTACACGATGACGGCCACGTCGGGCACGACGGCCGTCTCCACGACCTTCGCCGTGGGCTCGCCGGCGTCGATCGCCTTCGTCGTCGATCCGTCCGCGACCCCGGGGACCGCCGGGAGCGCCCAGATGACGTGGTCGACCGTGGCGGGCGCCAGGGCCTACCTGGTCGAGGTCTGGGACCACGCCGCCGGCGTGCGCGCCCAGAGCATGTGGGTGCCCGCTCCCCCGGCGAAGTTCCCCGACGGCACCTTCACCTCGGGTCGGACCTACGACGTCTACGTCGCCGCCACCGACGCCGGCATGTCCGGGGCGACCACGCCGACCCAGGTCGCCGTGTCCGAGTACCCGAGCCCGTTCACCAGCTTCGTCGAGTAGCGAAGGGGGACGCTTCCCATGGCACACCGCTCCTGCCGGGCCGTCGCCCGCATCGTCGCAGCCGCCGGCGCCGCCGCGCTCGCCGGCTGCTCGGGCTCGTCCGGGGTCTCCACCACCCAGGCTCGGCTGACGCCGGTGACGGTCTCCTCCGACACCAGCCTCGAGGTCGCCCGCCTGGTCGACCGCGACACGACCTCGGCGCTCCCGGTGGCTCAGGCCACCCGGGTCGTCCTCACCTTCCGTCACCCGGTTCTTCCGTACGCGCTGAAGGCCCACGGCGCGACCAACCTCGCCGTCACGGCCTCGAACCTCGGCACGCTCTCAGCGGACGGAATGGGAGGCTGGCTCTCCGGCACGTTCGGGACGACCCGGGCGACCTCGTCGCTGGAGGTGCTCCTCACGCCGACCGGCCCCGGCGCCTCGCTCACCGAGCTCGAGGTCTGGGGGCCGGTGGCCGCGCGAGCCCCCCGCGAGCTGGCAGCGCTCGCGGAGGCGCGCCGCGACGCGGCCACGCAGTCGAGCGGGGCGGAGAGCGTGCGGGGCCGCTCGGTGGTGGAGCGCTCGGCGGACGTCCCGGGCGCCCCACCCGAGGATCTCCTGACCGTGGCGGCGACGCCGGCGGCCGGCGCGCTGAGAGTCGACCCCGTCGACCTTGCCGCCCGCTGCCTCCGGGCGTCGCTGCCGGGCGGCGTCGCGGTGCGGAGCGCGCGCCGCGCCTACCTCGTCTACGAGGCGAACGTCCAGCGGCCCGTCGTGCTCTCGACCAGCCTGAACGGCGGAGCGCCCTCCGGCGGCTTCTGGCTCGCGGCCACCGACCGGCGCGCGACGCAGGTGGAGGAGCTCGATCCCGAGCAGCTCACCGGCGGCGACGCGGTCGCGCTCTGCCTCCCCGCCGACGCGACCGCCGACGTCTCGGTGGACGGGCTCCGGCTGGTGCTC
>DASTGK010000089.1:0-4298 GCA_035719085.1 Anaeromyxobacteraceae bacterium | reverse complement strand
GGGACGCCGTGATCTCCTCGGCGGTGCGCCAGGTGGCGTCGGTGCGGCGGGTGAGGCCGAGGCACCGGCTCACCCGCATGACGTGGGTGTCGAGCGGCACGACGAGGGCCGAGCGGGGCACGCCGCGCCAGGCCCCCAGGTCCACCGCGTCGGGGCCGCGCACCATCCAGCGCAGGGCGAGGTTCCAGCGCTTGGCCGCCCCGGGGCCGGCGGCGCTCCGACCGGCGCTCGCCGCGCTCGGGGCCGAGCTTCGGGACGCTCCCCCGGTGGCGCCGCTCCTGCGCGGGCGCGGGGGGCGCGGGCTGCGCCACCTGCTCCCCGACGCCGCCGGGCCGGGCGCGGCCAAGCGGTGGAACCTCTACCTGCGCTGGATGGTGCGCGGCCCGGACGCCGTCGACCTCGGGGCCTGGCGCGGCGTGCCGCGCGCCGCGCTGGTCGTGCCGCTCGACACCCACGTCATGCGCGTGGCCCGCTGCCTCGGGCTCACCGCCCGGCGCGACGCCACCTGGCGCACCGCCGAGGAGATCACCGCCTCCCTGCGGCGCGTCGATCCGGCCGACCCGGTCCGCTTCGACTTCGCGCTCTGCCACCTCGGCATGAGCGGCGCCTGCCCGGCCCGCCCGCGGCCGGAGGCCTGCGCCGCCTGCCCGCTCGTCAGCGTGTGCCGCCGCGCCAGCGCGGCAGCGCGACCGGCGCGTCGGCCGGGATCCGGCAGCGGTAGAGGTCGAAGGTCGTGATCGGAATCTCGCCGCGCCGCGGCACCTCCGGCGCCAGCCGCTCGAGCGGGCGGCACAGCGCGGCGCGCGCCTCGCACTCGTCCCCCTCGCGCCGGTCGACCACCAGGATGGCGTCGCGCCCGCGCACCGCGGCCGGGTCGAGCCACTCGTCGAACTCGAGCCCGTTCTCCCCGAAGACGCCGCCCGACTGCGTCTCGGGGCGCCCCGGCAGGTAGAAGGCCAGCTCGGCGGCCGGCTTGGAGGTGCAGCCGACGACGAGCGGGTCGCCGCCCAGCGCGCGCCGCTCGGCGTCGACGCGGGCCGCCAGCTGGCGCCAGCCGGCGGTGTTCTCGTCGCGCGCCAGGAGCCGGTCGGCCGCGGCCGGGAGGACGCCGGGGAAGGGGGCGAGGTGGAAGACGAGCCAGGAGAGGGCGGCCGTGGCGCCGGTGGCCCAGGTGGCCGCCCGGACCCACGGGCGATCCCAGCGCTCCAGCGCCAGCGCCGCCCCGGCCAGCAGCGCCGCCGGGTAGGCCGGCGCGCCCCAGTTGCCCTTCACCCAGTGGAACGGCGAGACGGCCACCATGACGGCCACGAGCGGCAGCGAGAAGAGCGCGGCGACGCGCCAGGAGGGCTCGCGCCAGCGCCGGGCCGCCAGGAACGGTGCCGCCATGAGCGCCAGCCAGAGGAGCGGCGAGGTGAGGAGCGCCTGCAGCCCGACGAAGCGGCCGACCAGCACCGGGCGGAAGGCGAAGGTGCGGGTGCGCCCCTCCGACTGGAAGAGGAAGCTCACCCAGTGGCGCTCGGCGTTCCACAGGAGCACCGGCGAGAAGACGGCCACCGCCAGGGCGGCGCCGAGCCAGGGCCAGGGGGTGCGCAGGAGCCGCCGGCCGCGCGGGTCGAGGAGCAGGGCCAGGAAGATCTGCGGCAGCAGGATGAAGGCGGTGTACTTGCCGAGCGCGGCCAGGCCGGCGGCGACGCCGGCGGCGAGCAGCCAGCGGCCGCGCTCCTCGTCGAGGGCCCGCACCGTGAAGTAGAGCGCCGCGGCCCAGCCGGAGAGGAGCGGCGCGTCGGGCGTGATCACCACCTGCCCGAGCGCCATGAGCGGGGCGAGCAGGCCGAAGACGACGGCGAGGAGCGCCGCCCGCTCGCCGAAGAGCCGGCGGCCGGCCAGGAAGAGGAACGTCAGGAAGATCGAGGCGTGCAGCGCCGCCGCCAGCCGGACGGTCCGCTCGGTCGTCCCGAGGAGCTCGGTGGCGAGCCGGATGGTCCAGGCGGCGAGGGGCGGGTGGTCGAAGTAGGAGAGCGCCAGGCGGCGCGACCACGTCCAGTAGTAGGCGTCCTGCGGCGAGAGGCCGACCAGGCCGGCGTAGGCGACGTGGAGGAGGACGGAGCCGGCGCCGAGGAGCAGGGCGGCCCGGGCGGGCGTGAGGCGTGGCATGGCGGGTCGGGGCGGGGGCGTGCCGTCAGACGCGGCGCACCTTCTGGCGGAGCTCGAGGACGGCCTCGCCCTCGCGGAAGACGCGGACGGTGCCGGTGGTCTGGGAGACGGTGATGGCGATGGCCTTGGTCTCGGCGGTCATGGAGGCCGCGGCCGAGTGGCGCGCCCCGAGCCCCATGGGCAGCTTCACGTCGCGCCGCATCGAGAGCAGGTAGCGCCCGGCCGCCAGCACCACGCCGTCCTCGCGGATGATGAAGGCGCCGTCGAGCGCGGCGAAGGTCTTCACCGCCTCGCGGATGGGGGGGTCGAGCGAGTTGCGGTCGGCCTCGCTCATCCCCTGGAACGGGTTGAGGATGAGCTGCCGGCTCGTCTCCATCACCTTGGTGGAGTCGCCGATGACGATGATGGTGCCGATGGCGTGCCCCTCGTACCCCTCGGCGCCCACCTCCATGGCGGTGTGGATGAGCCCCTCGATCACCTGCGTGCTGAACTCCGGGGGCAGCCCCAGGGTGTCGACGCGGATCTTCTCCTCCGGGTCCTCCGAGCCGATGGTCGCCTTGATCATCGTGTCGGCCACCTTGTCGTCGCCGGGGCCGCAGCAGGCGAGCACGGTGTCGCCGTCGCGCAGCAGGCCGCCCGACTGGGCGGCCACGATGGCCACCTTGATCTTCTCGACGCGGGTGTAGTCGTAGGGCGGGATGACCACCGCGTGGTACTTGCGCGACTTGAGCTGGTGGGCCAGGCCGTCGCTGGTGACGGCGTAGACCAGCTTCTTCTTGATGGGGCGGCCGCGGATCTCGTTCGGCGAGAGGGGGTGGTCGGTGACGAGCAGGAGCCGGTCCACCTCGGAGCGGGTGGTGAGCGCCAGCGCGGCCTTGAGGAACTCCCGGTCGAACTTCGCGTCCGCCATCGAGCGAGTATCGGGCCGGTGACGGGGCGAGTCAAAGACGCGCCCGGCGGCCCGGCAGGCCGCCTTGACACCCCAGACCGCGCCGTTTAGGTTCTCCGTTCTTTTTCATTCGGCCCCCGGGGGGGCCTGCCGGAGGACGTCGCTTGAACAAGAAGGATCTCAAGAAGTTCAAGGCGATGCTCGAGGAGTCGAAGCGGCAGCTGCTCGCCTCGGCCAAGAAGACCCTGTCCGAGGAGGCGAGCTTCGACACCGACGACCTGCCGGACGAGATCGACCAGGCCTCGAGCGAGTACTCGCAGTCGATGATCTTCCGGCTCCGCGACCGCGAGAAGTTCCTCCTCGCCAAGATCGACAAGGCCCTGGCCCGCGTCGAGAACGGCACCTTCGGCATCTGCGAGAAGTGCGAGGAGGAGATCTCGGTGAAGCGGCTCGAGGCGCGGCCGGTCACCACGCTCTGCATCCGCTGCAAGGAGGAGCAGGAGCAGAAGGAGAAGTCCTTCGGGTAGCGGCGGGCGGCCACGCGTCCCCGACGCACCAGGCGGCCGGTCCCCCACGGGGCCGGCCGCGCGCGCTTCCAGGGCTCGTTGGGCTACAGGTCGACGCGGAGCAGCTGCGTGCCGACGAGCAGCTGGTCGCCGGCCGAGAGCTCGACGCTGCCGAGCACGCGCACGAAGGTGCCGTTGGAGCTGCCGAGGTCGGTGAGCGTCACCCCGTCCCCGCCGACGTCGAGGCGGGCGTGGCGCGCCGAGACGTAGCGGTCGCCCGGGAAGGTCAGGTCGCCGGCCTCGCGCCCGACCAGGTTCTCGCCCGGGCGCAGCGGGAAGAGCTCCCCCACGCCGCCCCCCTCGAGCAGCTGCGCCACCCGCAGCGCCTCGCCGGCGTCGGCCCCGCCCCAGGCGCGGACGCCGCGCGCGTCGGCCTCGGCCGGGCGCGGCAGGGGCTCGAGCCGCAGGAGCTGCCGGCCGAGCCGGATCTCCTCGCCGACGCCGAGCCGGTGCGGCGCCTTGAGCCGCAGGTAGGTGCCGTTGACGCTGCCGAGGTCCTCGACGGTCAGCGCGCCGCCGCGCCGGGTGAAGCGGGCGTGGCGCGGCGAGACGGTGGGATCGTCGGCCAGGCGGATCTCCCCCTCGACCCGGCCGCAGGTGGTCTCCTCCCGCTCGAGGGGGAAGACCGCGCCGGGGAGCCCGTCGTGGCGCACCGTGGCGAGCCGGGGGACGCCGCCGGCGGCCGGGGT
>DASTGK010000088.1:0-8140 GCA_035719085.1 Anaeromyxobacteraceae bacterium | reverse complement strand
AGCGCCTCGAGCTCGCCCTGGAGCCGCTCCCAGTCGTCGTAGAGCGTGCGCAGCGACGCCTCGGCGGCCGCCTTCTTCTCGATGTGCGGGCGGGCCCGGGCGAAGTCCTGGTAGAGCGCCGGGTCGGCGAGCGCCGCCTCGGCCTCCCTGGCCTCGGCCTCGAGCGCGGCCACCCTCGCCTCCACCTTGGCGATCTCGTCGCGCAGCGGCTTCTCGCGCCGGTAGCGGGCGTTGCGCGCCTCCGCCTCGGCCCGCTTGCGATCCCGCTCGCTGCCGGCCGGCTCGGCGGCGCGCGCCCCGTCGACCGGCCCCCCGCCGCCCGCCGCGGCCGCCGCCTCCTCGAGCTGCTTCTGGTGGTAGAGCCAGTCGTCGAGGTTGCCGGGGCAGGGGAGGACGCCGCCGTCCTTCACCTCCCAGATGGTGGTGGCGAGCTGGTTCACGAAGCTGCGGTTGTGCGAGACGAAGAGGAGCGTGCCCGGGTAGCCCTTCAGGGCCTCGATGAGCGCCTCGGAGCTGTCGAGGTCGAGGTGGTTGGTCGGCTCGTCGAGCAGCAGCAGGTTGGCCGGCACGAGGAGCAGCTTCGCCAGCGCCACCCGCGCCCGCTCGCCGCCGGAGAGGACGCCGATGCGCTTCTCGACGTCGTCGCCGGAGAAGAGGAAGGCGCCGGCGATCGACCGGACGTAGGCCTCGCCCCGGTCCGGCACCAGGTCCCAGAGCGTCTCCAGGATGGTGGCGTCGCGGTCGAGCGAGCCGGCCGAGACGGCGGCGCCCGGCTCGAGCAGGTGCTGGGCGTAGTAGCCCTGCACCACGCCGTGGCCCGGCTTGACCGTCCCGGCGTCGGGGGCGAGCACGCCGGCCGCCAGCTTGAGGAGCGTCGTCTTGCCGGCGCCGTTCGGGCCGATGACGCCGATCCGCTCGCCGCGCATCACCGCCGCCGAGAGGCCGCGGTAGACGACGCGCGGGCCGAAGGCCTTGGCGATCCCCTCGAAGCGCAGCACCTCCTTGCCGGAGCGCGGCGCCTCGGCGAAGCGGAAGCGGACGGTGGCCCGCTCCTCGAGCGTCTTCACCTCCTCCATCTTGTCGAGGAGCTTCTGCTTCGAGCGGGCCTGGGCCGCCTTGGTGGCCTTGGCCCCGAACCGCTCGATGAAGGTCTCGAGCTGCTCGCGCTTGTCCTGCTGCTTCCTGGCGGCGGCCTCGAGCCGCGCCTCCTCCTCGACGCGCCAGCGCCGGTAGGCGGTGACGTTGCCGGCGGTGGCGCGGATCCCCTCCGGCTCGAGCGCCAGGACGCGCGAGACCTGGCGGTCGAGGAACTCGCGGTCGTGCGAGACGAGGACGAGCGCCCGGCGCGAGCCGCGCAGGAAGGCGTCGAACCAGGTGAGGGTGGGGATGTCGAGGTGGTTGGTCGGCTCGTCGAGGAGCAAGAGGTCGGGGTCCTGCAGCAGCAGGCCGGCCAGCGCCGCGCGCATCTTCCAGCCGCCCGACAGGGCCGAGGAGGGCTTCAGGAGGTCGGCCTCCGAGAAGCCCAGCCCGCCGAGGAGCCGCTCGGCCCGGTGGCGGCCAAAGCGCTCCTCGAAGTGGTCGAGCTGCTCGTGCAGGTCGGCGAGCGCGGCCGAGAGCTCGAGCTGCGCCTCCGCGTCGGCGGCCGCGGCCAGCCCCGCCTCGGCGGCGCGGAGCCGCTCCTCGAGCGAGGCCCGGCCCGGCACGGCCGCCAGCACCGAGTCGAGGACGGTGCCCGGCGGCAGCTCGGCCACGTCCTGCGGCAGGTAGCCGACGCGGGTGCCGCGCCGCCAGGTGAGCGTGCCGGCGTCCGGGGTGACGTCGCCCGAGAGGACGCGCAGGAGCGTGGACTTGCCGGTGCCGTTCGCCCCGAGCAGGCCGACCCGGTCCTCGGGGCCGACGGTGAAGCCGGCCTCGTGGAAGAGGACCTTGGGGCCGTGGGCCAGGGAGAGGCCGGAGACGACGAGGAGGCTCATCGGGGCGGTTGGTTAGCGCGTCCCGGGGCGGGGGACAAGCCGCCAGGGCGCACCGCGCCGCCTTCACGCTTCTTCACCAGGCCTCCAAGCCCGGGACACCGCCGGGGGCCATCCTCCCACCGTCGCCGCACCCCTCGCGGCGGCCCGAAGGAGGACCCCATGAAGAAGACCCTCGTCGCCGGCGCCGCGGGCGCGCTCCTCGTCGCCGGGCTCGTGGCCCTGACCGGCTTCGCCGGCGGCCACTTCCGCCACCGCATGCGCGATCCGGCCGAGGTGACGGCCTTCGTCACCGCCCGGGTGGACGACGCGCTCGACGACCTCGACGCGACGCCGGCCCAGCGCACGCAGGTGAACGCCGTCAAGGACCGGATGCTGGCCGCCGCCCTCGCCAACCGCGAGGCGCGCCTGCAGACGCACGACGCCTTCCTCGCCGAGTGGAAGGCCGACAAGCCGGACGCCGCCAAGCTGCACGCCCTCGTCGACCAGCGGGCGGCCGAGATGACGGCGCTGGCCCACCAGGCGGTCGACGCCGCCGTCGAGGTCCACGACGCGCTCACGCCGGACCAGCGCGCCAAGGTGACCCGCAAGATCGAGCGCTTCCACCGCTGAGCCGGCCCGCGGCGGCCGGCGCCTCGGGCGCAGCGCCGCCGCCGCGATAGGATGACGACCGTGACTTCGACCGACCCCACCCTCCTCGTGCTCCTCGTCGAGGACGACCGGAAGCTGGCCGACCTGACCCGCGAGTACCTCAGGGGCCACGGCGTCGAGGTGACCCACGTCGCCGACGGCAAGGCCGGCCTCGACGAGGCGCTGCGCGGCCGCTGGGACGCGGTGCTCCTCGACCTCATGCTCCCCGGGCTCGACGGCCTCTCGGTCTGCCGCGGGATCCGGGCCCGCTCCGACGTCCCCATCCTGGTGCTGACGGCGCGGGGCGAGGAGGCCGACCGGGTCATGGGGCTCGAGCTCGGCGCCGACGACTACCTGCCGAAGCCCTTCAGCCCGCGCGAGCTCCTGGCCCGCCTGCGCGCCGTCACCCGCCGCGCCAAGGGGAAGGCCGGCCCGCCCACCGCCACGGTGCGCGTCGGCGGGCTGGCGCTCGACCCGGCCTCGCGCCGGGCCCTGCTCGACGGCCACGAGCTCTCGCTCACCGGCTACGAGTTCGACCTGCTGCGCGCGCTGGCCGAGCGGGCCGGCCGCGTCCTCTCGCGCGAGCAGCTCATGGAGCTGGCCAAGGGGAGCGCCGAGGAGTCCTTCGACCGCTCCATCGACGTGCACGTCTCGCGGCTGCGCCAGAAGCTGGGCGACGACCCGAAGCGGCCGCGGCTCATCAAGACGGTGCGCGGCGCCGGCTACCTCTACGCCGGGGAGCCGGGGTGAGGCCGCACCACCTCCACGGCTGCCGCGGCCCCGGGCCCGGCTGGCGCCACCGGCGCGCCGGCATCTTCTGGCGCGTCTACGGCCACGGCCTGCTGCTCCTCGCCCTGGTGATGCTGGCGGTGGCCGGGGCCGGCTGGGCGCTCGGGCGGGCCATGCCGGGGCGCGAGCCCGGGCGGCTCGCCGCCTACGCCGCGTCGCGCGTCGCCGAGCTGGCGAGCGACCGGGCGCGGCTCGGCGAGGAGCTGCGCCGGGTGCGCGAGGGGTTCGAGCTCGACATCTCCGTCTACGACGGCGCGGGCGCGCTGGTCGCCACCAACGTGGAGCCGCCGCTCCCGCCGGTGGCGCCCGCCGACCGCGCCCGGCTCCGCGCCGGCCCGTTCCGCGTGCCGGTGCCGGGCTTCACCTGGGCGGCGCCGCTCCCCGACGGCGGCGGCCACCTGGTGGTGACCGGCGTCCCGCGCGACGGCGCCCTCACGCGCGTCGCCGTCTTCATCGCGGTGGTGCTGCTGGTGCTGGCCGTCGGCTCCATCCCGCTCGCCCGCTCCATCTCCTCGCCGGTCGAGCGGCTCACCGCCGCGGCGCGCGCCCTCGGCGCCGGCGACCTCTCGGTCCGCGCCGGCGTGCGGGCCCGCGGCGAGGTGGGCGAGCTGGCCGCCGCCTTCGACGACATGGCCGGCCGGCTCGAGGCGCTGGTCCGCTCGGAGAAGGAGCTGCTCGCCAACGTCTCGCACGAGCTGCGGACGCCGCTCGCCCGCATCCGGGTGGCGCTGGCGCTGGCCGAGGAGGGGGACGTGGCGCGGGCGCGCCAGGCGCTCGGCGAGATCGGCGACGACCTGGGCGAGCTGGAGCGGCTGGTGGACGAGATCCTGGCCGCGGCCCGGCTCGACCTGGCCGGCGCCGGCGGCCTGCCGCTCCACCGCGAGCGGCTCGATCCGGTCGGGCTGGTCGAGGAGGCGGCCCACCGCTTCCGCGCCCGCCACCCGGAGCGCGCCCTGGAGGTGGCGCCAGGCGACGGGCTGCCGGAGCTGGAGGCCGACCCGGCGCTGCTGCGCCGCCTGCTCGGCAACCTGCTCGACAACGCCGCCAAGTACTCGGAGGCGCCGGCGCCGGTGCGCCTCTCGGCGCGCGCCGCCGAGGAGGGGCTGGTGCTCGAGGTGCGCGACCACGGCATCGGCGTCGACGAGGCCGACCTGGCCCGGCTCTTCACGCCCTTCTTCCGCACGGACCGGAGCCGGGCCCGCGGCACCGGCGGCGTCGGGCTCGGGCTCGCCCTGGCGCGCCGCATCGCCGAGGCGCACGGCGGCCGCATCGCCGCCGAGCCGGCGCCGGGCGGCGGGACGGTCTTCCGGGTGACGCTGCCGGCGGCGGCGTAGCCGCTACCACTCCGCCTGGCAGCTCCGGCACCGCGCCTTGCGGAAGAGCAGGTCCGCGCTCCGCGCCGTCGTCGCGCCGCACGTCGGGCAGGTGAGCCCGAACCAGCCCGGCGCGCTCGGGAGGCCGAGCGCCAGGCTCATGACGAGGAGCGGCAGGGCGATGCCCGGCAGGAGGATGGCGAGGACGGCCGGCGAGGAGCCGCTGCGCCACTCCGCGAAGGCGAAGGCGGCGAGGAGCGCCGCCAGGAAGAAGCCGAGGAAGCGGCCCCAGAGCCAGGCGATGCGCCAGCGGCGCACCAGCCCCGCGAGGAGCAGGCCGAGCGCGCCGACGGTGACGAGGCTCTGGGCCCAGGCCTGGCCCTGGCTCGCCAGGAAGGCGAGCAGGGCCGCCTGGATCACCACGACGAGGGCGCAGGCGGCGGCGGCGACGCGGACGCTCCGGGGCATGGAGAGCATGCCCCGGACTGTACCGCAGGACCGCCCCGGCCGGCCGGAGCGCCCCGCGGCTACAGGTAGAAGCGCAGGAACGCCAGGCCGGCGGTGTCGAAGCCGGTCGAGCCGTCGCGCAGCAGCGCGTTGCCGTCCTGCAGCTTGGCGATGCTCTGGAAGCCGAGCTGCGCCTCGGCGCCGAAGGAGAAGCTGGGGGCGGCGAACCACTCGGCGCCGAGCGCCGCGGCCAGCCGCACGTCCACGCCGGAGTCCTTGAGGCCGCCCGCCGACTCGGCCGAGGCGAAGCCGAGCACGAGCCGCGGGCCGGCGTAGACGTGGAAGTCCTTCGACGACTTCATGAGGAAGAAGACGCCGACGCCCAGGTCGACCGCCGAGCTCTTGCCGCTGTTGTCGGTGTCGAGCGACAGGATGCCGAGCGACGGCTCGACGCGCACCGCGCCGAGGTCGATGGGGACGTTGACCGAGACCGGGGTGAACCCCTCGCGCGGGCGCAGCAGGCTGTCGACGGGGTTGTAGGAGATGCCGAGGCCGATGCGGGCCTTGCCCGGCTGGGCCTCCTGCGCCTGGGCCGCGGGGGCGAGGGCGAGGAGCGCGAGGAGCGCGAGACGGCGGACGTTGACGCGAAGCATGCTGGCCTCCTGGGTGACGGTTGCGGCGCGGACCGGCGAGGTCCGGCCGGCGGGGAACCTATCGCCGGCCGCTCGGCGAGTCCATGCCCCGTGCGGCAAGCTGTCACCGCTGGTGTGTGTGGCTGCCCGTCCGCGTCGGGCCGGCGCCCGCGCTCGAGCGTCGAGCGTGCAGCCACTCGAGAGCAGCCGGACGGCTGCGCGCGTCCATGGCTTGTGGGAGCGTAAGCGTGCCGTTCGAGGCGGCGGCCGAGGCTCGGGAGGGGATCCACCCTCCCGGTGAGGGGTCGAGGGCCCCCTCGGCGCCTTGTGAGAATAGGGGTGGCGACACTAGCGTCGAAGGACGCATGGGCTCCACCTATTCGCTCCTCGAGCGGGCCGAGCGGCTGGAACGCCTCGCCTCCGAGATCTACCTCGCCCTGGCGAGCCGGTACGGCGGGGAGATCAAGGCGCTCTTCGAGCGGCTGGCGATCGAGGAGGCCCAGCACGCCAACCGGGTGCGGCTGCTCGCGTCCCGCTACCGGCACGACTCGCGCCTGGTCGCCTCGGTCCCGGGGTGCACCGCCGAGCTCGACGCGCTCGCGGCCGAGGCCGAGCTGGTCCTCCGCTCCGTGGTGGAGGGGGCCTGGGACGGCGACGCCGACGCGGCGCTCCGCCGGGCGGCCGAGCTCGAGGCCCGGTTCAGCCAGGCCCACGCCAGCTCGCTCTCGCGCGACGCCCACCCGGAGCTCCTGGCCTTCTTCGAGCAGCTGGCGGCGCAGGACGAGGCGCACCGCCGGCTGCTCGAGCGGACCGAGCCGGCGCCGCGGCGCCAGGGCGGCTAGGCCTCCTCGTCGCCCGCGCCCAGGCCGTACTTCTTCAGCTTGTCGTGCAGCGTGACGCGCGAGATGCCGAGCTGGCGCGCTGCCTCGCTCCGGTTGCCGCGCGCGGCCCGCAGCGCCTCGAGCACCAGCCCCTTCTCGTAGACCTCGACGCGCTGCTTGAGGCCGAGCGGCGCCCCAGGGGAGGCCGGCGCCGGCTCGCCCGGGCCGCCCTGGCCGAACGGGAGGAGCGACAGGTCGAGCGCGTCGGGCGGCGAGAGCGCCACCAGGCTCTCGAGCGCGTTCTCCAGCTCGCGCACGTTGCCGGGCCAGCGGTGGGCCCGCAGCCGGTCGAGGAGCGCGTCGGGCACCCGCAGCGCGGCGAGGCCGAAGCGCTCGGCGAACCGGTCGAGGAAGTGGCGCGCCAGGAGCGCCACGTCCTCCGGCCGCTCCCGCAGCGGCGGCACGTGGAGCCGCACCACCGCCAGCCGGTAGTAGAGGTCCTCGCGGAACCGCCCGGCCTTCACCAGCTCGTCCAGGTTGCGGTGGGTGGCGGCCACGACGCGCACGTCGACGGTCCGCGCCTTCTCCTCGCCCACCGGGCGGACCTCGCCCTCCTGCAGCACGCGCAGGAGCTTGGCCTGCGCGTTCGGGGCGAGCTCGCCCACCTCGTCGAGCAGGATGGTCCCGCCGTCGGCCTCGCCGAAGAGGCCGGGGCGCGAGCGGACGGCGCCGGTGAAGGCGCCGCGGGCGTGGCCGAAGAGCTCGGCCTCCGCCAGCTCCGGCGAGAGGGCGGCGCAGTTGAAGCGGACGAAGGGCTTGCCGGCGCGCGGCGAGGCCCGCACCAGCGCCTCGGCCACCCGCTCCTTGCCGGTGCCGCTCTCGCCGGTGACGAGCACGGTCACGTCGCGCGGCGCCACCCGCGCCACCAGCCGGGCCAGGGTGCGCATCGACGCCGCCTCGAAGACCATGGTGCGCGAGAGGGCCAGCTCGCCGGCCAGCCGCTCGTTCTCGTCGCGCAGCCGCACCGCCTCGACGGCGCGGCGCACCACCGCCAGGAGCTCGTCGGTGTCGAAGGGCTTGCGGAAGTAGTCGAAGGCGCCGGCCTTCATCGCCTCGACGGCGTCGCGCTCCGAGCCGTGGGCGGTGATGAGCACCACCCGCGGCGCCGGGGCGCGCCCGGCGAGCGCCTTGAGGAGCCCGAGCCCGTCGAGCCGCGGCATCCGCAGGTCGGTGATGACGAGCGGCGCCGGCGCGGCCTCGTAGGCCTCGAGCGCCGCCTGGCCGTCGGCCGCCTCGTCGACCGCCAGCCCCTCCGACTCCAGGATCTCGCGCAGCGTGTAGCGGACGCCCGGGTCGTCGTCGACCACCAGCACGCGCGCCGGCGCGGGGGTCACGCCGCCTCCCCGCAGCGGGTCGGCCCGCCCGGCCCCGGCGCGGCCGGCTGGCCGGGCAGGGTGAGCACCGCCACCGTGCCGCCGCCGTCCCGCGGCTCGAGCGCCAGGTCGCCGCCGTGCTGCCGCGCCAGCGAGCGGGCGATG
>DASTGK010000087.1:0-6385 GCA_035719085.1 Anaeromyxobacteraceae bacterium | reverse complement strand
TGGCCGAGGCCTGCGTGCTGCGCGGCTGGCTGGCGCGCGACGGCGTCGGCCACCTGCACGCCCACTTCGGCACCAACTCGGCGGCCGTGGCCGCCCTGTGCCGCGCGCTCGGCGGCCCGCGCTTCAGCTTCACGGTGCACGGGCCCGAGGAGTTCGACCGGCCCGAGGCGCTCCACCTCGGCGACAAGATCCGCGGCGCCGCCTTCGCGGTGGCCGTGAGCAGCTACGGCCGCAGCCAGCTCTACCGCTGGGCCCGCCACGAGGACTGGCCCAAGATCCAGGTGGTGCGCTGCGGCCTCGACGAGGCGCTCCTGCGCGCGCCGCCCACGCCGGTGCCGGCGGCGCCGCGGCTGGTCTGCGTGGCGCGGCTCTCCGAGCAGAAGGGGCACCTCCTGCTCGTGGAGGCGGCGGCGAGGCTCGCCGGCGAGGGGCGCGCCTTCGAGCTCACGCTGGCCGGCGACGGCCCGCTGCGGCCGCAGGTGGAGGCCGCGGTGGCGCGCGCCGGGCTCGGCGGGCGCGTGCGGCTCGCCGGCTGGATGGGCGCCGACGCCGTGCGCCAGGCCATCCTGGCGTCGCGGGCGCTCGTGCTGCCGAGCTTCGCCGAGGGGCTCCCGGTCGTCGTCATGGAGGCGCTGGCGCTCGGAAGGCCGGTGGTGACCACCGCCGTCGCCGGGACGCCGGAGCTGGTCGAGCCGGGCGCCACCGGCTGGCTCGTGCCGGCCGGATCGGTGGACGCGCTCGTCGAGGCGCTGCGCGCCGCCCTCGACGCCGAGCCGTCGCGGCTCGAGGCGATGGGGCGGGCCGGCGCCGCCCTCGTGGCGCGCCACCACGACGCCGCGGTCGAGGCGGCGAAGCTGGCCGCCCTTTTCCGCGCGCCGGCCGATTAGCCCCACCTGGAACGCCGCCGGATCGGGCGGCGCCGTGCCCCTGAGCGGCCCATCTTTGGGGGTCCCGAGGCGGGCACAGAATCATTGATCAAAAGCAAGTTCTTCAATGATAACGCGTCGCGGCGTAGGCCGCTCGGGGGAGCGCGCCTCCCCCGCCGCAAACATCCATAAATGTAGGATATGTCTGTCGTTTTTGCACATTGGTCATGGCCCGATGGAGGCTTTTGCGTGTCTTCTCAACGTGGTTCATTGCGTATGCCCCCTGGCTCGGTGACACCGGCCCAGGGGGCCTCACTGAGGGGGAGCCCGGCGGCGCTGCGAGTTGGCCGGCGGAGAGCGACCAAACGAAAGGCCCTCAACGATGCCTCATCGCCACGCCGTACTCCTGCTGCTCGCCGCCGCGTCGCTGTCCGCGTGCGGTTCGTCCGCCACCGCCCCCGCCGCCGACGTCGCGCTGGACTTCCAGCCCGCGTCGGTGCAGGTGCGGCCCGGCGACCAGGTCCAGTTCACCGCGACGGTCACCGGCACCTCGAACCGCACCGTCCTCTGGAGCGTGAGCGAAGGCTCGGCCTGCGGCAGCATCACGCAGAACGGCCTCTACACCGCGCCGACGACCAGCGGCGCCACCTGCCACGTGACGGTGAAGAGCGCGCAGGACTCGCGCAAGAGCAAGGTCGCCGTGGTGACGGTGACCAACACCCCCACCGTCGGCGTGGCCGTCTCGCCCGGCACCACCACGGTGGCGTCGGGCGGCGCCGTCACCTTCACCGCGCTCGTCACCGGCGCCACCAACACCGGCGTCACCTGGGCGGTCACCGAGCCCACGGGCTGCGGCGCCGTCTCGCAGACCGGCGTCTACACCGCCCCGAGCACGGCGGCCGGCGCCACCTGCCACGTCACCGTGACGAGCCTGCAGGACTCGACGAAGTCGGCCACCGCCACGGTCACGGTCGAGCCCGCCGCCGCCGTGGCGGTCACCGTCTCGCCCACCAACCCGACGGTCGCGGCCGGCGGCACCGTCGCCTTCGCCGCCTCCGTCACCGGCACGTCCAACACGGCGGTCGCCTGGTCGGTCGTCGAGTCGGCCTCCTGCGGCACCGTCAGCGCCGCGGGCCTCTACGCCGCGCCGTCGCCCGGCGCCACCGTCACCTGCCATGTGGTCGTCACCAGCGTGGCCGACGCCACCAAGAGCGCCCAGGCGACCGTGACCGTGACCCCGGCCGCGCCCGCCGTGGCGGTCAGCCCGGCCAGCGCCACCATCCCCTCCGGCAGCACGGTGCAGCTCACCGCCGCCGTGACCGGCGCCACGAGCGGCTCGGTCGGCTGGTCGGTGGTCGAGTCCGGCTGCGGCAGCGTCAGCTCGACCGGTCTCTACACCGGCCCCACCGTCACCTCGCCCCTCACCTGCCACGTCACCGCCAGCCTCGCCGGCTCGAGCGCCACCGCCACCGCCACCGTCCAGGTCAACCCGCCCGCGGCCGTGCCGCTCGGCGTCAACCTCGACTCGGTCAGCTCCGACTCGGCCGAGCACCTCTTCGCCGACGTGGTGAAGCAGGCGCGCGAGTTCTACGACAACAACCAGGCCTGGGGCACCTACGCCGCGGTGGACGCCGCCGGCTGGCCCACCGTCGACGCCGTGGTCTTCCTCGGCTCCGCCGGGGCGCACCTCGCCACCGCCGGCGCCTACAAGGTCTCGTTCACCGGCACCGCCTCGCTGCAGGCGGCGGGCGGCACGCTCTCGAACGTGGCCTACGACGCGGCCAGCAACACGACCACCGCCGACTTCACCGTCTCCTCCAACGCCGACACCTACCTGAAGCTGGTGAACGCCTGGCGGCGCGCCGACCACGCCGCCGACGCGAGCGGCAACACCCGCGGCGCCACCAACATCTCGGTGCTGCGCCCGGGCCACGGCAAGGCCGACGTCTTCAGCCACGAGCTCCTCGCCGGCCTCGCCAACTTCAAGGCGGTGCGGCCGCACGTCGGCATGAACGGCGTCAACGGCAACGGCCAGACGCTCGCCAACTGGGCCGACCGGGTCACCGCGCTCTCGCCGCTCCAGACCTTCTACCAGAAGCCCCAGGCCGGCTACGGCATCGCCTGGGAGTACTACGTGCTGCTCGCCAACACGGCCGGCGTCGACCTCTACCTGACCCTGCCGATGAACCTGACCGACGACCACGTGACGCGGCTGGCGCAGCTGCTCCGCTACGGCTCCGACGGCGTCAACCCCTACACCAACGTGCGCGACCAGCCGGGCGGCCCGCAGGGCAAGAGCCCGGAGTTCCCGCCGCTCGCCGCCGGCCTCAAGGTCTACGTGGAGTACGTCAACGAGATCTGGAACGGCGTCTTCTGGACCACCGGCCAGATGGTGACCCTGGCCACCAACGAGTACAGCGCCGGCGACCCCTACCACTACGCCACGACCGACGCCTACGACCGGATGCGCATGCGGGCGGCGCGCCGGACGGTGGAGATCTCCAACCAGTTCCGCGCCGTCTGGGGCGACGCCGACATGGGGACGCGCGTCAAGATGGTCTACGGCTGCTGGATGGCCAACGGCTCCTACCACCCGAACGTCATGTACACGTACGTCGATCGCGTCTACGGCACGGCCAACGCCTACGGCAACCCGGGCCACCCGGTGAGCTGGTACATCCAGGCGATCGCCCCGGCCAACTACCTGCCCGACACGGGCAACGACCCGGGGAGCGTGGACGGCGTGTTCAGCTTCTGGGGCACCACCGGCGGCGGCCTCTACGCCTCGATGGACGCCTACGGCACCTGGGCCAAGGCCCACCCCGGCATCGAGCTCATGGCCTACGAGGGCGGCGAGCACCTGCTCGGCAGCACCGGCGGCGCCTCCTGGAAGCTGGCCGCCCAGAGCGACCCGCGCATGCAGGCCGTGCTGCTGGAGAACTATCACCGCTGGTTCAACACCAACGGCGGCGGCATGGCCTTCTACTACACGCTCGTCGGCGCCTGGGGCAACTTCGGCTACTGGGGCCTCTCGCGCGACGTGACCGACGAGACCGGCCCCAAGTGGCAGGCGGTGAAGCAGCTGGTCGCCGGCCAGTAGCCTCGCCAGCGCCCCGCCCGCTCCGCCGGGCGGATCCTCCGCGGCGCCCTGCCACCCGGCACGGGCGCCGCGCCCGTTGGGGGACGCCCGTTCCGGGCGCTTCGGTCCGGCCCGGCCTCCCCTAGACTGCGCCCGGGGGGCGGAGCGAATGACCGGGCGAGGGGGACGCGTGGCGACGGCGTGGACGCGGGCGAGGCTCGCGCTCGGGCTCCTCGCCGCCCTGGCCGCCGCGCCGGCGCCGGCCGATCCCCCCGCGAGCGCGCGGCTCGAGGATCCGCCGCGGCCGCCGCTCGGCGTGAACCTCGAGCCGGCCACCTCCGACACGCCGCTCCACCTCTTCGCCGACGCCGTCCGCCAGGCGCGCGACTTCTACGCGGCGGGCGCGCGCTGGGGCACCAAGGTGGCGGTCGACGCCGACGGGTGGCCCACCGGCGACGCCGTCGTCATGCTCGGCGTCGGGGCGACGCGGCTCGTCTCGGACCGGCCCTACCGCCTCTCCTTCAAGGGCGTCGCCAAGGTCCACTGCTCCTCGGGCGAGGTCCGCAACCTCGCCCACGACGCGGCCTCCAACGTCACCACCGCCGAGGTGCTGGTGCGCGAGCCGGCCGACACCTACCTCCTCCTCGAGGACGCCTGGCGCCGGGCCGACCACGCGCCGGACGCCGCCGGCCAGCGGCGCGGCGTCACCGCCATCCGGCTCCTGCGCCCCGGGCAGCGCGACGGCGACCTCTTCGACGCCGACCTCCTCGCGCGCCTCGCCCACTTCTCGGTGGTGCGGCCGGCGGTGGGCGGGCGGGGCGTCAACTGGAACGGCCTCGTCCGCTGGGACGACCGCGTCCGGCCCGCCGCGCCGCTCCAGGCCGGCTACGAGGGGGCCCGCTTCGACGCCGGCATGGCCTGGGAGTACCACGTGCTCCTCGCCAACGCGGCCGGCGCCGACCTCTACCTGACGCTGCCGATCGGCCTCGACGACGACCACGTGCGCAGGCTGGCGCTCCTCCTGAAGCACGGCTCCGACGGCGCCGAGCCCTACCCTGCGCCGCAGGCCCGGCCGGCCTTCCCGCCGCTCGCCGAGGGGCGCGCCGTCTACCTCGAGTACGGCAACGAGCTCTGGAACGAGGTCTTCGACACGACGCGCGAGAACCGGCGGCTGGCGCGCCAGGAGCACGCCCGCGGCGACCCGCACCACTACGGCCCGAGCACGCCGCGCGAGCTCGGGGCGCGGCGCGCCGCCCGCCGGCTGATCGAGATCTCGGCCATCTTCCGCGGCGTCTTCGGCGACGCCGCCATGGGGACGCGCGTCCGGCCGCTCCTCGCCGGCCAGCTCGTCGACCCGGCGAGCTTCGACGGCGTGCTCGACTACGTGGGGGCGGTCTACGGCGCCGCCAACCGCCACGGCAACCCGCCCCGCCGGCTCGAGGAGCTGGTCTACGGGCTGGCGGCCGCGCCGTACCTGCCCGACGTGCCGCGGCCGGCGGGCGTCGACGCCGTCTTCTCCAGCTGGCGCGGCGGCGGCGCCGCCTCCATCGACCGGGCCGTCGAGGCCCTCGCCGCCATCGCCCGGCGCCACGGCCTCGCGCTGGTGGCCTACGAGGCGGGGCAGCACCTGCTGCCGGCGACCGGCGGGGCGGAGGCGAAGGCGGCCGCGCAGCTCGACCCGCGCATGCGCCAGGCGCTCCTCGACCTCTACCACCACTGGTACGCCGCGGGCGGCGGCCTCGCGCTCCATTACTCGCTCTGCGGCGGCTGGGGCCCGTGGGGCTTCTGGGGGCTCTCCGACGACCTCGCCTCCGAGGCGACGCCCAAGTGGCAGGCGCTCAAGGAGCTCGAGGCGGGGCGGTAGCCCCCCGGAACACCAGGTACCGGCTGGTGAGGAAGTTGAGCCCGGTGCCGGCGACGATGCCGGCGAGCGCGCCGCCCTGGGGCGGGAGCGCCGGCCAGGTGGCGAGGCACCAGAGCGTCACGCCGTAGTTGACCGCGGCGCCGGCCGAGCAGGAGAGGACGAAGCCGGCGAGCTGGCGCCAGGCCGAGCCCTGGCGCGCGTAGGAGAAGGTGAAGCGCCGGTTGAGCGCGAAGTTGGAGAGCATGGAGACGGCGATGGCGAGCGCCACCGCCGCCTTCACCGGCGCGCCGAGCGCCACGAGCGCGGTGAGGACCGCCAGGTTGACCACCACGCCGACGGCGCCGACCACCAGGAACTGCGAGAGCGAGGCCAGGTTGGGCCAGCGGTGGATGAGGAGCCGGCGCAGGTGCTGCAGGTAGCGCAGCCGGTCCTCCAGCCCCGCCGCGCCGCCCGGCCCGGGCGGCACCACCGGCAGCTCGGCCACGCGGGCGGGGCGCGTCTTGGCGAGCAGCTCGAGGGCGATGGCCCGGCCAGCTGGGTTGAGCGGCTCGGCCCGCTCCACCGCCGCGCGCCGGA
>DASTGK010000086.1:0-3803 GCA_035719085.1 Anaeromyxobacteraceae bacterium | reverse complement strand
GTCTTCCCGAAGGCTGACGGCTCGATGATGCGGCGCGACGTGAACCTCGAGCACACGCTGCGGCGTGCGCTTGGCCGCGCCGGGGTCGTCGAGGGCTATCGGCACGTCTGCCGGCGGCAGGGGTGCGGCCACGTCGAGGCGGCCCAGGACGAGGCGCAGCGGCGCTGCCCCAAGGACGGCCGGAAGCTCTGGGTGAAGCCGGTGGTGCGGCCGATTCGGTTCCACGACCTGCGCCACTCGACGGCCAGCCTGCTCATGATGAACGGCGCCAACCCGGCCTCGGTGCAGCGCATCCTGCGCCACAGCGACCCGAAGCTGACGACCGAGGTCTACGGCCACCTGGCGCCGGAGTACCTGCGCGCCGAGGTCGATCGGCTCGCCTTCGGCCCCGAGGTGACGCAGTTTGCTACGCCCTTGCTATGGCCGGCCTCCAGGGGAACGAAGAAGGCCGGCAACCCGCGGACGAATCCTGAGGGGCTGCCGGCCTTTGGTCTGGAGCGGGAAACCGGATTCGAACCGGCGACCCTCAGCTTGGGAAGCTGATGCTCTACCAACTGAGCTATTCCCGCGTTGCGAGGGGATGATCTGCCCCGATCCCGGGCGCGAGTCAAGGCTTCCGCGGCCCCGCCGCGACCGGGTGAAAGCGAGCCCCGGGTTGGCTGCGGCGGCGGCGGGAGGCCGGGGGTAGAGTCGCCGGCGATGATCGACCTCGACGCTCGCCTCGCCGCAGGG
Source organism: Anaeromyxobacteraceae bacterium (assembly GCA_035719085.1). GTDB lineage: Bacteria > Myxococcota > Myxococcia > Myxococcales > Anaeromyxobacteraceae > JADKCZ01. Next base: position 3,071 of record DASTGK010000086.1, on the reverse strand, counting down.
CTCGCGGAGCTGCGCGCCCGCTGGGCCGACCGGATCGCGGCCACCCCCTCGCGCGCCGACGCCTCGCCGCAGGGCGAGGGACCGAAGAACCGCCACGGCATGCCGAAGGAGCCGCCGGGGCAGAACGTCTTCTCCGCCGCCGAGTGGCCGGTGCTCGACATCGTCGGCCCCCCGGCCATCGCCCGGGAGCGCTGGACGCTCACGGTCGACGGCGCGGTGGCCCACCCGCTCGCGCTCGGCTGGCACGACCTGCAGGCGCTGCCGCAGGTGGACGACCGGCAGGACTTCCACTGCGTCACCGGCTGGTCGATCCTCGACCTCACCTTCAGCGGCGTGCGCTTCGAGACGCTGGCGGCGCTGGCCCGCCCGCTCCCGGAGGCGACCCACGTCATGTGCCACGCGGCCGACGGCTACTCGACCAACCTGCCGCTCGAGGAGGCGCTCAAGCAGGACGTCCTCCTCGTCCACGCCGTCGACGGCCAGCCGCTCACGGCCGAGCACGGCGGCCCGGTCCGGATGGTGGTGCCGGAGCTCTGGGCGTGGAAGGGCGCCAAGTGGATCACGCGCCTCGAGTTCCTCACGCACGACCGGCGCGGCTACTGGGAGATCCGCGGGTACTCCAACACGGCGCACCCGTGGCGCGACGACCGGATGTGGTGAGGTGAGACCCCTCGCCGCGGCGCGCCCCCGCTCCCGCCGAGGCGGGCCAGGGCGCGGCGCGAGGGGCCCGGGGGGCTACTTCTTCTTCGCGAAGGACCGGAAGAAGCCGGCCAGCTCGGCCGAGGCGTCCTTCCACTCGATCGACGCGGGGACCTCGTCGACGTCCTCGCCCTCGACCCAGATGCCGCCGCAGGACTCGCACGTGTCGTAGTGGAGCGCGCGCTTCTCGCCGCCCTCCACCACCACCAGGTCCACGTTGCAGGCCGGGCACTGCCCCGCGATCTCCTCGACGTTGATCGAGCCGCCGATGGCGGTGAGCGCCGGGAGGTTGGCGTGCAACAGGATCTTCGTCAGGTCGGTTCCGTCGACCCAGAGCCCGCCGCACTCGGAGCACCGGTTGATCGAGCTCTCATCGTGGGTGATGGCGGACAGTTCGACGCTGCACCGAGGACAATCCATGACGTGTCAGGTCCTCCTTCGGGACCGTGGGGCTACGCGCTGCGGGTGTCGGGGTTCAAGCAGAATGCTCGGAAATACGCCTTGGGGCGAGACCTTAGTCGAAAGGCGAGGCGCCGATCAACGCCCTTCGCCGGGGGAGGCGACCACCCGACGCAGGGCGTCGATCAGCCGCCGCAGCCGCTCGGCGTGGAGCCGCAGGGCCACCCGGTTGACGATGAGCCGGGCCGAGACGTCGAGCACCGTCTCCTCCACCACCAGCCCGTTGGCCTTGAGCGTCTCCCCGGTCTCGGTGATGTCGACGATGGCGTCGGCCAGGCCGAGCGAGGGGGCCACCTCGATCGACCCGTGCAGGTGGATGATCTCGGCCGGCTGCCCGCGCCGGGCGAAGTGGGCCGAGGCGAGGTTGGTGTACTTGGTGGCGATGCGCGGGGCGACGCCGCGCGGCAGGGGCTTGGCCGCCTTGGGCCAGGCCACGATGACGGCGCAGCGGCCGATCTCGAGGTCGAGCGGCTCGTACAGGTCGCGCGGCTCCTCGCGCAGCACGTCGAGGCCGGCGATGCCCACCTGGGCGGCCCCGTGCTCCACGTAGCTCGCCACGTCGGCGGCCCGGATCGAGATGAAGCGCAGCCCGGCCTCGGGGGCGTCGGCCGCCAGCTTGCGCGTCCCGGAGAGGAGCGCCTTGGGCGAGACGCCGAGCGCCTCCTCGAAGAGCGTGGACGACTCGTCGAGGAGCCGTCCCTTGGGCACCGCCACGGTGATGAGCTCGTTCATCGCCTCTCCTGGTGCCGCTCCAGCCGGTGCCCGGCGCGCCGCGCTCACTCGCGCTCCCGCCGGATGCGGGCGCCGAGCGGCGCCAGCTTGGCCTCGATCCGCTCGTAGCCGCGGTCGAGATGGTACACGCGCAGCACCTCGGTCGTCCCGCGCGCGGCGAGGCCGGCCAGCACCAGCGCCGCCGAGGCGCGCAGGTCGGAGGCCATCACCGGGGCGCCGGAGAGCTGCGGCACGCCCTTCACCACCGCGGTCTTGCCGTCGGTGGTGATGTCGGCGCCGAGCCGCAGCAGCTCCTGCACGTGCATGAAGCGGTTCTCGAAGACCGTCTCGGTCACCTTGGAGGAGCCGTCGGCCAGGCAGAGCGGCACCATCATCTGCGCCTGCATGTCGGTGGGGAAGCCGGGGTGGGGCGCGGTCCGCACGTCCACCGGCCGCGGCCGCCCGTCGCCCACCACCCGCACGCCGCCCTCCACCTCGGTGACGGTGGCCCCCACCGCCCGCAGCTTCTCCACCAGCGCCTCGAGGTGGCGCGCCTGGCAGCCCTTCACCACCACGTCGCAGCCGGGCAGGGCCCCGGCCACCATGAAGGTGCCGGCCTCGATCCGGTCGGCGATGACGTGGTGGTCGAGCGGCCGGAGCCGCTCCACCCCGTCCACCCGGATCTCGTCGGTGCCGGCCCCCTCGATGCGCGCCCCCATGCGGACGAGCGCGGCGGCGAGGTCCACGACCTCCGGCTCGCGGGCGCAGTTGCGCAGCACGGTGCGCCCCTCGGCGAGCGTGGCCGCCATCATGACGTTCTCGGTGCCGGTGACGGTCTGGCCGTCGAAGGTGAAGACGGCGCCGCGGAGCCGGCCGCCCGGCGCGGTGGCGGTCACGTAGCCGTGCTCCAGCTCGATGACGGCCCCCATGGCGGCCAGGCCCTTGAGGTGCTGGTCGATGGGGCGGGCGCCGATGGCGCAGCCGCCCGGCAGGGAGACGCGGGCCTTTCCCCAGCGGGCGAGCAGCGGTCCGAGGACGACGACGCTCGCCCGCATCGTCCGGACGAGATCGTAGGGCGCCTCGGGCGTGACGGCGCGCGGCACCCGCAGGCCGATGGCGTGCCGGTCGCCGCCGGCGCCGCGCTCGACGGTGCAGCCCATGTGCCCGAGCAGGCGCGCCATGGTGCGCACGTCTGCGAGGTC
>DASTGK010000085.1:0-2148 GCA_035719085.1 Anaeromyxobacteraceae bacterium | reverse complement strand
TGAAGTCCTTGCAGGCATTGATGAGGGCCTTGGAGCCATAGGGTCGCTCCTCGGGCGGGTTCTTGGTGGGATCGAGATAGGTGGACCAGGTCTCGCGCAGCACGTCAATGTCGGTGGCCGGATCGGAGCGCGTACCCCGGCCCTCTCCCCCGGTGGGGGAGAGGGTGGAGCGGCGCGTGGCCTCTCCCCCGGTGGGGGAGGCGGAGGAAAGCGCACGCCGGCGCCCGCCCAGGCCGATCTCTCCGCGCCGCACCGGGTGGAGCAGCTCGCGGCCGGCCCGGCGCGCGTCGAGGTCCCGCTCCCGCGCACGCCCACGCCGCCGGCCCGCCTCTCGCGCGCCGTCGTCGGCATCGACCTCGGCACCACCAACAGCTGCGCCGCGGTGGTGAAGGACGGAAGGCCCTACGTCATCCCCTCGCGCGAGGGCTACAACACCGTCCCCTCGATGGTGGCGCTCAACGCGCGGAACGCCATCGTGGTGGGCCACGCGGCCCGGGCGCAGCTCCTCGTCAACCCGGACGCGACCGTCTACGGCGCCAAGCGGCTCCTCGGCCGCCCCTTCGACTCCGACGCGGTCCAGGCCATCCGCAGCAAGTTCACCTACGACGTCGTGGCCGACGACGGCGGCATGGCGGCGGTGCGGCTCGGCCCGGAGACGCTCTCGCTCGAGCAGGTCTCGGCGCTGGTGCTGCGCGAGGTGAAGGAGGTGGCGCAGAACCACCTCGGCGAGGAGGTCAACCGCGCCGTCGTCACCGTGCCGGCCTACTACGACGAGCGGCAGCGCCAGGCGGTGCGCCACGCCGGCGCCCTGGCCGGCCTGCAGGTGGAGCGGATCCTCAACGAGCCGACCGCCGCGGCCCTGGCCTACGCCTACGGCCGCAACCTGAACCAGCGGGTGCTGGTCTACGACCTGGGCGGCGGCACCTTCGACGCCTCGGTGCTCGAGCTGCAGGACAACGTCTACGAGGTCATCTCGACCGGCGGCGACACCTTCCTCGGCGGCGTCGACTTCGACCACCGGATCGTCGACCGGCTGCTGGAGCGGTACGCGGCGCAGGCCGGCCGCCCCTTCGACGGCGACCGGGTGGCCCTGTCGCGCCTGGCCGACGCCGCCGAGCGGGCCAAGTGCGCCCTCTCGGAGCGGACCGAGCTGCCGGTCAACCTGCCCTACCTGGCGATGGCCGACGGCCGCCCGGTGTCGCTCGACACGGTGCTCACGCGCGCCGAGCTGGTCGAGCTGGTCGAGCCGCTCGTCGACCGGACCATCGACGTCTGCCGCGAGGTGCTCCTCGCCAAGGGGCTCGGGCCGGGCGACCTCGACGAGGTCATCCTGGTGGGCGGCCAGTCGCGCATGCCGCTGGTCCACGAGAAGGTGGCCGCCTTCTTCGGGCGGGCGCCCTCCCGCGCCGTCCACCCCGACGAGGCGGTGGCGGTCGGCGCCGCCCTGCTGGCCCACTCGCTCGGCCGCGCCGAGGGGCTGGTGCTCATCGACGTGCTGCCCATGTTGATCGGCATCGGTCTGCCCGGCGGCGGGGTGCGGACCATCATCGAGCGGAACACGCCGCTGCCGACGCGCAAGCAGTACGGGCTCGCCACGACGCGCGACGGCCAGACCGAGTTCGAGCTGGTGGTGCTGCAGGGCGAGAGCGACCGGGCCGAGGGCTGCGCCTACCTGGGCACGCTCTCGCTCACCGGCCTGCCGCCCGGGCCGCGCGGCATGATCAAGATCGCGGTCACCTTCGAGCTCGGGGCCGAGTGCCTGCTCACCGTGACCGCCCGCGAGATGAACACCGGGCGCCAGGTGCAGGCCCGCATGTCGACCCACGACGACCGGGCGGCCCGCCGGCGCAAGCTCGAGGCGAGCGCCCCGGCCGGCACGGCGCAGCGGATCGTCACCGGCACCTTCCCCATCGGCACGCCGCCGCCGCGCGCCGTCGACGCCGTCGCGCCCGCCCCGGCGCCGAGGACGCCGCCGCCCGCCGCGCCCGAGCCGCCGCCGGAGGCGCTGCTGGAGCCGCCCGAGGGGCGCTTCTGGACGGTGGTGCGGCGGCTGCTCGGCCGCCAGGGCACTTAGGACCCCGGCGCCCGCTCGGAGCGGGCCGCCTTGCGCTTCTGCCACCAGCGGATGGCGATGGCGGCCACCACCGC
>DASTGK010000084.1:0-17008 GCA_035719085.1 Anaeromyxobacteraceae bacterium | reverse complement strand
GGAGGACGCGGAGGGCGTACTCCCACAGGGAGCCGTAGCCGGCCTCGAGCCAGGCCTGGCGCCGGTCGAACACCTCGAGGTGGAGGAGGAACTCGACCTGGACGGCCCGCTCGTCGCCGGCGAGCTCGGCGAGGCGGCGGGCGAGGGTTGCGGCGTCGAGCAGCGCGGGAGCGGTGGCGGGCATGGTGTGCACCTCCGGTGTCATCCACCCTTGGTAACACGCACTTTCGAGCCCTTCGGGAAGGGCCCTGGCAGCCCCGCTCACGCATCGGCGCGACCGGGGCGCCGCGCCCGGCCTGGCTCACGCCGGCGCGCTCCGCACGGCCCGCTGCGCGCTCACACGGGCCATCCACGTCGCGCGCAGAGCGCGAAAGCCCATTTGCGAGCAGAGTGCGTCAAGCGGAATCGCCGCGCATTTCACTCCCCGTTGGGTACGCGAAAGCGCGCCTCGGCGATCATTGCGGGCGCGAGCCGGGAGGCCCCTTGCGGGTGAAACAACTGCCTCCAGCGGCAGTGACACATTGCCGCGGCGACGCGCGGCGCCCACGCGGCGGCCCGCCTGCACCTCGTCGCGCTGCGACCCGCGGTCCTGCCGGCGTGCCGCGCGTCGACTTGTAGGCCGATCACGCCGTGGCGCCCCGAACAAGGCGGCCCCGCCTCCCTGGCGACGGCCGCCGCGCGGCGACGTCGACCAGCCCCGCCGCGCTCGCCTGCCAGCCACGCCCCTCTCCGCCGCCTCTTTGCCACCCTCTCGGCGGCGTTTGGGCGCGGGCTGCCGGACCAGGCTGCGGCACCTCGTCGCAGCGTACGCGCCGCACACCGCCGGGTCGGCCCCGCGGGTGGTAGCCTCTCCACGTCGGGAGGGGACCCCTATGCTCGGGGAGTCGATCCGCAGGCCGCTCGCCGTCGCGCTCGTCGCGGGCGTGCTCGGCGTGGCCGTCGTGGCGGCCTTCCTCATCGGCGAGATCTACGAGCGCGACACCGAGGAGGCCGGCGCCGACTCGCTGCGCGCCTCCTTCGCCATGTTCGGCGCGCTCGAGCGGAGCGACGTGAAGAAGATGGACGCGGCGCTCGTGGCGCTCCTCGAGGACGTGGCGCTGCGCGAGGCCTTCCTGTCCCGCGATCGCGCCCGGCTCCTCGACGTCGCCCTCCCCCGCTTCCGGGCCCTCTCGGAGCGCGACGGCATCACCCACTGGTACTTCATCGACGCGGCCCGGACCGTCTTCCTGCGGGTCCACAAGCCGGAGCTGCGCGGCGACCTCGTGGAGCGGCAGACGCTGCGGCGCGCCGCCGAGACCGGCAACGCCGGCTCCGGCCTCGAGCTCGGCCAGACCGCCTTCGCCCTGCGCGTGGTCCGCCCCTGGTACGTCGCGGGCGAGCTCATCGGCTACATGGAGCTGGCCGAGGAGATCGACCACTTCCTCGTCCGGCTCAAGCAGGAGACCGGCAACGAGTTCGGGCTGCTCGTGAAGAAGGAGTACCTCGACCAGTCGGCCTGGAACCGCGTGGTCGGCCCGGCCCGCAACACCTGGAACGCCCGCCCCGACGTGGTGGTGGTCGACACCACCACCTTCAGCGAGGGCATCATCGACTTCCAGGGCGCGGTGGAGTCGCTGCCGGCGAGCGGCCAGGTGCTGCAGGAGGAGGTCCGCGGCGACCGCGCCTGGATCCGCGGCGTCTTCCCGGTGCAGGACGCGGCCGGCCGCACGGTGGGCGCCCTCGCCGTGCTGAACGACTTCACCCGGATGCACGCGGTCATGGCGAGCGGCCAGCGGCGGGTGGTCCTCGTGGTGCTCGCCATGTCGGCGCTCGCCAGCCTGATCGTCTGGGCGGCGCTCGAGTGGTTCGTGCTGCGGCGCCTCCGGGCGCTCGTCGCCAGCGCGGAGGCGCTCCAGGGGGGCGAGCCAGCGCTCGATCCGGGCGACGAGCTGGAGCGGCTGCGCCGGGTGGTGGAGCGGCTGCGGCCGGAGCCGCCCCGCCGGACGGGGTGAGGCCCGAGGGGGGACGACCGCCATGCGAAGCGACAGCGCGCCGCTCTCCTGGCCGGGCCGCATCCCCTGGCGCCACCGGCTCTCGACGCAGCTCCTCGGCGTCACCGGCGTGCTGATGCTGCTGGTGGTGGCCGGCTTCTTCGCGGTGGAGCGCGGCATGCAGGAGTCCCTGCTGGCCCAGGCCACGAGCGGCGCGGCCCTCTTCAGCGAGACCATCCGCAGCGCCACCAGCCGCGCCATGCTCGACGATCACCGCTCGGCCGCCTACGCCACCATGGAGGCGATCGGGCGCCAGCCGGGCATCGACCGGGTGCGGATGATCAACAAGGCGGGGCGCATCACCTTCTCCACCGACCCGGGCGAGGTCGGCCGTCGCGTCGACCGGGCCGACGAGGCCTGCGTCGCCTGCCACGGCGACGGCCGCCCGCTCTCGCACCAGTCCATGCTGGGCCGCAGCCGCATCCTGGACGGCGGCGCCCACCGCGCGGTGGGCCTCGTCACGCCGGTCTACAACGACACCCGGTGCGCGGCCGCCGAGTGCCACCGCCACACGCGCTCCGAGCAGGTGCTCGGCGTGCTCGACGTGACGGTCTCGCTGCAGGACGCCGACCAGCGCATCTCCGGCTTCCGGCAGGGGAGCCTCCTCCTGCTCGGCGCCGGGCTGGCCGGCTTCGGGACCTTCCTCGTGGCCTTCGCGCGCCGGCGCGTGGTCGGCCCGGTGGCGGCGCTGGTGGAGGGGACGCGCCGGGTGGCGCACGACGACCTCGAGTACGTCATCCCGGTGAAGGTGCGGGGCGAGCTGGGGCTGCTGGCCGCCTCCTTCAACGACATGACGCGCGCCCTGGCCCGGGTCGAGGGCGACCTGAAGCACCTCAACCAGGACCTGGAGCGCAAGGTGGCGGAGCGGACCGCCGAGCTGGAGCGGGCGCACGCCGCGCTGGTGCAGACCGAGAAGCTCTCCTCGCTCGGCCAGCTCGCCGCCTCCATCGCCCACGAGATCAACAACCCCCTCGCCGGCATCCTCACCTTCTCGAAGCTGCTGGTGCGCGAGGCCGAGGCGGCGGTGCCGGACGAGGCGCGGCGCCGGATGGTGGTGCGGAACCTGGGGCTGGTGCAGCGCGAGACCGAGCGCTGCAGCGCCATCGTGCGCAACCTGCTCGACTTCGCGCGCGAGCGGCCGCTGCAGCTGCGCGACGTGGACGTCGAGAAGGTGGTGACCGAGTCGCTCCAGCTCATCGGCCACCAGCTGGCCCTGCAGGGCCACCAGGTGGTGACGCGGCTGGCGCCGCTGCCGCCCGTCCACGGCGACTTCGGCGAGCTGCGGCAGGCCTTCGTCAACCTCGCCCTCAACGCCACCGAGGCCATGGGCAAGGGGGGGCGGCTCGAGGTGGAGACGCGCCTCGCGCCCGGCGGCCAGGCGGTGGAGATCGCCATCGCCGACACCGGCCCGGGCATCCCGGCGGAGATCCGCACCAAGATCTTCGACCCGTTCTTCACGACCAAGGAGAAGGGCACCGGCCTCGGCCTCTCGGTGGTCTACGGCATCGTGCAGCGCCACGGCGGCACGGTGTCGCTCGAGAGCGAGCCGGGGCGCGGCGCCTGCTTCACCATCCGGCTGCCGGTGGCGCCGAGCGCGCTGGCGGGCGAGGGGGCCGAGGCGGTCGAGGCGATGGGGGCCCGGGCGGACTGATGGCGCTGCGAGGCCTGCGCCACCGCCGCGCACCCGCAGGCGGAGGCACGGCCGGGGCCTCTCCGTCTCCGCGGCGCGGCGCTACATTCAACGCGAGAGCGACGCGGAGGGGGCCATGACGGACGCGACGGTCGGCCGGGAAGTGCGGGGCGGGTGGTACGTCGACACGAGCCGGTGGTCGGTGCGGGCCGTGCCGCGGGACGGCGGCCGGCTCCCCGCGGGCGAGTGGCGCCGGGTGCCGGGCTGGGCGGTGCTGCCGGCGGCGCCGATCGTCGGCGGCTTCTTCGTCATCGGCCTGCCGCTCTACGGGGCGGCGGTGCTCGTCCACGCCATCGCCTCGAGGGCGCTGCGCGGCGCCGGCCGGGCCGCCCGCTCGGTGGCGGCGGCCGTGGCGCCGGAGCCCTCGCCGGGCGAGGCCCACCTCTCCGGTCCGGCTGGCGGAGCGCCGGTGAAGCCGGGCGAGCAGCCGGGCCTCGACGAGGTGGAGGCCCGGATCAAGGCGCGCCAGGCCGAGGACGCGGCGCCCGAAGAGGACGAGCCGCCCGAGGAGTGACGCTCAGCAGCCCCCCACGACCTCCCGCACCAACCTCCTCCACCCGGCCTCGCCGAGCAGGTAGGGAGCCGGCGCCAGGAGTTCGCCGCCGTCGGCCGCGGCGAGGCCCAGCTCCTCCTCGACGAGCCGGTTCCAGCGGGCCGCCTCGCGCCGGAGGAAGGCCTCGGCGCCGTCGCCGCGCGGCAGGGCGGCGTACCGCTCGTCGGCCGGCGTCACCGCCACGAGCCAGCCGCGCCCGTAGCCGTCGCGCTTCACGAGGCCGGGGTCGCGCAGCACCGCCGGGTTGGCGCAGGCGACGGTGCCGGCGACCGGCGACGGGACGACGAGCCGGCGCGCCCCGGCAAAGAGGGTGCAGAGCGGCGCGCCCTGCGCCACCGCCGTGCCGGCGCGGGGCACCTCCACGCCGGTCACCGACGGCATCAGCCGCTGGGCCAGGTCGTCGAGGCCGACCACGAGCGCGCCGCCCTTGCGCCGCCCGAGCCAGGCGTGGCCCGGCGCGTACCAGAGGTCGGGCCGAAAGAGGAGCCCGGCCACGTGGCGCACCCCGAGCCGGCGGTGGCGCAGCGACTCGGCGCCGCGCAGCCCGAGGGCGATGAGGACCACCGGCACCGCCAGGAGGAGGATGACGCCGAGGACCAGCCCGGCGCGCGCCAGGAGCCCCACCAGGAAGAGGCCGGCGGTCTCGAGCAGCTGGACGATGGCCTGCATGGCTCCCCTCCTCCCGGCGGGGCCGCGCCCGCGCCGGGGTCACCGCACGGTCACTGCGCGTGGCACATGCTGCAGTCCTCGAAGCCGAAGGCGGCCTTGCCGTGGCAGGCGCCGCAGGCCTGCCCCTTCTCCATCGCGGCGTGCGTGACGGCGGTCCGCCGGGCTGGCTCCGCGTTCTTGCCGAGGAGGCTGAAGCGCTCGGCGTGGCACGGCAGGCAGGCCGGCTTGGCCGCGTCGACGTGGCTCTCGTGCCGGAAGGTCACCTGCCCCGGGCTCTCGGCGGAGCGGGCGAGCAGGAGGTCCTTCGGCAGCCGCGGCAGGTCGGCGAGGGCGGCGCCGCCGGCGAGGAGCGCGGCGGCGGCGAGGAGGCGCAGCGCGCGGGCGGTCATGGCTCGCTCCGATCGGTGAGGAAGTGGCGGCGGGCCAGGGCGGCCCACTCGTCGCCGGCCACCGCGCGGGCGATGCCGCGGATGGGCACGCCGCCGTCCTGCAGCACGCGGCCGAGGGCCGGGTTGAGCTGCCGGGAGAGCGACTCGGCGGCCTTCTCCAGGTAGTCGCGCGCCGCGGCCGGGGAGAGCAGCTGCTTCAGCCCCTCCAGGCCGGGCGGCCGCACCTTGAAGAGCCAGCCCGCGCCGTACGGATCGTGCAGCCGCTCCGGGTGCTCGCGCGCCTCGGCGTTGACCGCCACCACCGTGCCGTCCACCGGCGAGAGCATGGGGACGGTGAGGACCTGGTCGCCCACCGCGAAGGCCGGCCGGCTCTGGCGCACCTGGTCGCCGGTGGCCGGGAGCTTGAGCGCCTCCGGGTCGACGAGCTTGGCCGCGAAGTCGTCGAGGCCGACGGTGACGAGCCCGTCCGGCTCGGCCCGCGCCCAGGCGTGGCCGGGGTGCAGCGCCACGCCGTCCGGCACCTGGAACCAGCCGAGCGGCGGCGCCTCGGCCACCGCGGCCGGCAGCGCCACGGTGGCGCCCGCCACCACCTCGGCCCCGCGCGCCGCGCCCTGCACGTACCGCCACATGGGCACGAAGAGGAGCAGGTAGGCGACGGCCAGCAGGTACTCCATGATCTTGGCGTCGTAGATGCTGAGGAAGTCGTGCGTCATGGCCCTCGCTCCTTTCAGTCCTCGTGGGAGAACGCCGGGTCCTCCCAGAGGATCGGCATGCGGTTGCAGACCCAGCGGAAGCAGAGCACCCCGATGGTCACGAGCGTGAGGGAGACGACGATCTCCATCCAGCTCGGCACGTACCGGACCGGGTTCTGCCAGTTGAAGGCGAAGATCGAGACGTTGAGCCGGTTGAAGACGATGCCGAGCACCGTCAGGACCCCGGCCACCCGCACCAGCTTCACCCGCTGGTTGCGCGCCCCGTAGGCGAAGAGGAGCGACGGCAGCAGCACGAACCCGAGGATCTCGACCAGGAAGAGCGCGCCGTACCCGGTGAGCAGGTAGCCCCAGGCGTGGCCGTCGATGATCCCCTGCAGCTTGAGGAAGAAGTAGGCGAAGGAGACGAGCGCCCCGGCCTTGCCGAGGCCGATGAGCAGCTTGTCCATGTCGACGTGGGGCTGCCCCTCGAGCCGGTGGGCGAAGAGCTTGTGGGAGAGCGAGCTCTCCACGATCACCATGGAGATGCCGGCCAGGATGGCGCTGATGAAGAAGAAGATGAAGATGAAGGGCGTGTACCAGAGCGGGTGGAGCTTGGTGGGCGCGAGCAGGAAGAGCGAGCCGAGCGCCGACTGGTGCATGGTGGAGAACATCACCGAGAGCACGGTGAGGGCGAGCAGCGCCTTCTTGAGGACGGCGTGGACGCGCCGCCAGCCGAGCCACTCGAAGAACGGCACGGTGAACTCGAGCAGCAGCACGCTCGAGTAGCACATGACGCACCAGGCGACCTCGAAGAGCGCCGAGGCCGAGCCGTAGCTCACGAGCGCCATGACGATGTTCCAGGGGCGGCCCAGGTCGGCCAGCAGGCCGATGATGGCCATGACGTAGCCGAGGAAGGCCGTCAGGATCGCCGGCCGCTCGATCACGTGGTAGTCCTTCAGCCCGAGCAGCTGCACCGTCGCGCCGATGGTGAAGCCGCCGGCGGCGAGCACGATGCCGGTCATCATGTCGAAGCCGATCCAGAGCCCCCAGGGGTAGGCCTGCGACAGGTTGGTGGTGGCGCCGAGGCCGGCCGCGAACCGGTAGACGAGGATGGGCACGCCCACCGCCAGGATGGCCGCGGCCACGGCGTTGAAGGGCGTCAGCAGCGACTTGAGGTAGGCGGGGACGGTCATCCCCAGCAGGATCTTCTCGCGGAAGAACGACGGCTGCGCGAGCGCCTGCGTCCGGGCGCTAGCCATGGTGCACCTCCTCGTCGTGCTTCGGGGCGTGCTCGCCCGCCTCGACCTCCTCGCGCCGCTTCGAGAAGGTGTAGAGCCCCATGAGCAGCGGCGGCCAGAGCGTCATGATGAAGGGCGGGGCCCCGAGCGCCCCGGCCACGAGGTCGGTGTAGGGCCGGTCGGGCATGCCGGTGGCGAGCGCCAGCTTCTCGAACTGGACGTCCGAGACGTAGAGCCAGCTCGTCCCGCCCGCCTCGTGCTCGCCGTAGACGTGGCGCACGTAGGCGGCGCCGGGGGCGTAGATGCGCTTCTTCGCCTCCTCGAGCAGCTCGTGGCGCGTGCCGAAGGTGAGCGCGCCGGAGGGGCAGACCTCGGCGCAGGCCGGCGGCAGCCCCTTGGCCTGGCGCGGCGCGCAGAAGGAGCACTTGCGGACGCGCGGCACCGCCGACTCGTACTCGTACTTGGGGATGTCGAAGGGGCAGGCCACCATGCAGTAGCGGCAGCCCATGCACTTGGAGGGGTTGTAGGTGACGGGGCCGCCCGGCTGCTTGTCGAGCGCCCGCACCGGGCAGGCCGAGGCGCAGGCCGGGGAGATGCAGTGCATGCACTGCTTCTTGCCGAAGCGGTCGCCGCCGCCCGGGGCCTCGGTCCGGTTGATGACCGTGAAGGCGGTCTGGGAGGTGTCGCGCCGCGCCGCGAGGACGTCGTCCCCCTCCGGCGGCGGCGGCAGGCCGTTGGCCTCGGCGCAGGCCGCCTCGCAGGCCCGGCAGCCGACGCAGCGGGTCGTGTCGACGAGCACGCCCGGCTTGTCGTCGGCGCTGGCCGTCTCGGCGCGCGCCGTGCCGCCGGCCAGGAGGCCGGTGCCGGCGGTCGCGCCGGCGATCTTGAAGAAGCTCCTCCTCGAGAACTCCATGGTGCGCCTCCCCTCCCGCTCGTTCGCTACGGTTTCCCGGGCGTGCCGCCGCCGTGCTCCGCCCCGTCCTCGTCCACCGCCGCCCGGTAGGTCCTCGCCAGCGCGTCCTGGAAGAGCGGGCAGCTCTTGAAGGCCTCCCCCTCGCAGCGGCTGGCGGTGGTGATGTGGTCGATCGGCACGAGCTTCTTCACCGGGCAGGCCCGGCAGAAGACCATCGCCACCTCTTTCAAGTACGGGCAGGTCATGCCGTCCTCCGGGCGGATCCTTTGCGAGGACGGGGCCAGCGGCGCGGGTGCGGCGTCCGGGCGGGGAAGCGCGCGGATTCACGGAGGGTCGTGCCGCCGGCGCGCACGCGCGGACCGGCGCACCGGCCCCGCCCCCGTGGAGTTCCTCGACACCCCTCAACACCGCGGCGCGCGGGCGCACGCGGCGTGGGGATCCGGCGTGGAGGAGTTGAACAGGCTGGGGTTCAGCGGCGCTGCGCGGCCTCGTCCTCCTCCTCACCGTCGCGCCGGAGGCCGTACTTGCGCATCTTGTTGTAAAGCGTCACCCGGTCGATGCCGAGCACCCGCGCCGACTGGCTCACGTTGCCGCCGGTGGAGGCGAGGACGGCGGCGATGTGCTTCCGCTCCACCTCGTCGAGCGAGGGGAGCTGGCCGCCGCCCCCGTTGACGGCCGCCGCCGGCGCCGCGCCCTTCGGAGGCAGCCCGAGGTCGGCGAGCTGCACCACGGGCGTGCGCGCCACCACCGCGCCCCGCTCGAGCACGTTGCGCAGCTCGCGCACGTTGCCGCGCCACTCCTGCGCCATGAGCGCCTCCATGGCCTCGGCGGTGACCCCCTCGAGCGGCTTCTTCATCTCCACCGAGAGCCGCTCCAGGAACCGGTCGACGAGCAGCGGCACGTCCTCCTTGCGCTCGCGCAGCGGCGGCAGCGTGATGGGGACGACGTCGAGCCGGTAGAAGAGGTCCTCGCGGAAGGTGCCGGCCGCCACTGCCTTGCGGAGGTCCTTGTTGGTGGCGGCGATGATGCGCACGTCCACCTCGATGAGGTCGTTGCCGCCGAGCCGGTGGAAGCGCCGCTCCTCCAGCACGCGCAGCAGGTCGAGCTGCAGCTTCGCCCCGATGTCGCCCACCTCGTCGAGGAAGAGCGTGCCGCCGTCGGCCGCTTCGAACTTGCCCTTGCGGCGCGCCGTGGCGCCGGTGAAGGCCCCCTTCTCGTGGCCGAAGAGCTCCGACTCGAGCAGGCTCTCGGTGAGCGCGGCGCAGGAGACCTCGACGAAGGGCTTGTCGGCCCGCGGGCTCTCGGCGTGGATGGCGCGGGCCAGCACCTCCTTGCCGCTGCCCGACTCGCCCAGGATGAGCACGGTGGAGCTGGCGCGCGCCGCCGAGCGGGCCAGCTCGAAGACCGCCTGCATGGCCGGGCTCTTGGAGACGAGGTCCCGGAACCCGTAGCGGTTCTCGAGCGCCTGGCGCAGCACCACGTTCTCGCGGACCAGGCTCTGCTGGGCCACGATCTTCTGCATCATGAGCGACAGCTCCTCGGGGTCGAACGGCTTCATCAGGTAGTCGTAGGCCCCGAGCTTCATGGCGCTCACCGCGGTGTCGACGGTGGCGTAGGCGGTCATGATCACCACCGCCAGGTCGGGCTGCCGCTTCTTCGCCTCCTCCAGCACCTGCAGCCCGTCCATGCCGGGCATCTTCAGGTCGCAGATGAGGATCTGGCGCGGCTCGGCCTCGAGCCGGGCGATGGCGGCGGGTCCGTCGGCCACGCACTCCACCCGGTAGCCGTCCTTCTCCAGCCACCCGCCCAGCGACTCGCGGACGATCTCCTCGTCGTCCACCACCAGGATGCGGGTCCGCTCAGTCGACATGGGGCCTCCTCGCCGGCGGCTGGCGCAGCCGCTGGCGGCAGGTGGTGCAGAGCTCGTGGGACTTCGCGTCCACCCCGGCCACGCTGGCCGAACGCCCCATGGCGCACCGCGGGGTGTCGCAGTGGTGCAGGCCGAAGGCGTGGCCCACCTCATGGACCGCCTCCTTGGCGAGCCGCTCCACCACCAGGCGCGGCCCGGCCAGCTCGACCCCCTCGCGCAGCCGCGCCGTCGAGACGACGGCCGCCGGCCCGCCCAGCTGGGCCTCGCCGAAGACGTACGTGAGGATGGGGATGCACAGGTCCTGGTCGGTGACGCCGAGCACCTTGCCGCCGGTCGGCCCGGCCGCGAGGAGCCAGCCGAGGATCTTCCCGGAGAGGTGCTGGCGGCGGCGCGGATCGAGGCTGTCGGCCGGCCGGGCCGCCGAGCTCCAGAGGATGGCCGGGGCGGCGAAGGCGCGGGCCAGGTGGTCGCGGACGTGCTCCATCACCGCCGGCTCCTCGGCGCGCTCACCGATCCACCACACGAAGATGGGCTCCATTCATCCTCGTCACGGGCCGGCGCCGGGCGGCCCCTCCTCAGCGTGGCGCACCGGGAGGCGCAGGCCGACCCAGGTGCCCTGCCCCGGCTCGCTCCGGATCTCGACCGTGCCGCCGTGCCGCGCCGCGACGCCGTAGACCACCGAGAGGCCGAGGCCGGTGCCGTGCTCCTTGGTCGAGAAGAACGGGTCGAAGACCCGCGCCAGCTTCTCCTTCGGGATCCCCGGGCCGGTGTCCTGGAACGCCACCTCGACGGCCCGCCCCTCGTCGACGAGCGCGGTGGCGACGCGCAGCGTCCCGCCGTGCGGCATCGCCTCGCAGGCGTTCATGAGCACGTTGACGCAGGCCTGGCGCAGGAGGCCGAAGTCGCCGAGCGTGTGGGGCACCTCGCCGAGCCGCTTCTCCAGCATGATCCCCTGGATGCGGAGCTGGTTGGCGACGAGCAGGATGGCGTCCTCGACCACCGCGTTGGGCGAGAGCGGGGCGGCGGCCAGCGCCCGGTCGTGGGCGAAGTCGAGCAGGTTGCGGACGATGTCGCTGCACCGCTCCGCCTCGCGCTCCACCAGGGCCAGGTGGCGCACCGTCGCCCGGCGCGCCGCGTCGTCGAGCCCCTCGTGCTCCAGGGTGCGGGCGATGAGCCGGGCGAAGGTCATGATCCCGGAGATGGGGTTGTTGATCTCGTGGGCGATCGACGAGGCCAGCTTGCCGAGCGAGGCGAGCTTCTCGGTGCGCACCAGCTCCTCGCGCGCCGCGGCCAGGGCGTCGGTCCGCTCGGCCACGCGCCGCTCCAGATCGGCGAGCAGCGCCCGCAGGTCGGCGCGGGCCGCCTTGAGGGCGCGGGTCATGGCGTTGAACTGGTCGGCGAGGAGGCCGAGCTCGCCGTCGAAGACGGGCGGCAGCTCCTCGTCCAGCTCCTCGCGCGCCACCCGGTGCGTCGCCGCCACGAGCGCCCCGACCGGCCGGACCACGTGGCGCCGCGCGAAGGCCCAGAAGGCCAGCCCGAGCAGCGCCACCCCGAGCGCCGTGGCCCCGAGGGCGCGCCACCGGAAGCCGGCCGTGGCCGCGTCGAGCCGGGCGAGCGAGAGGCCGACGTCGAGCACGCCGAGCACGCGGGTGCCGCTGGCGTGGGCGTGGCAGGCGGCGGTGGAGCAGCCCGGCTCGTTGACGATGGGTGTGATGATGGAGAGGACGCGCCCGCCCCGCCCGGCCTGGACGCGGCTGCGGCCCGGCAGGTCGGCGTCGCGCCGCGGCCCCCCCTCGGCGTGGCACGGTGCGCAGGCCTCGGCGCCCCGGTCGAGCACCACGCCCGCCTCGGCCGGGTCGGTGCTGTAGGCGACGCGCCCCGCCCTGTCGAGCATGCGCACCCGGTCGATGCCCGGCTGCGCGGCCACGTCCTCCATGATCCGGTAGGCGTCGTCGCGCCGGTCCTGGAGCATGGCGCGGTGGACGGCCTGGGCCACGGTGCGGGAGAGCAGCTCCGACTCGGCGAGCGCCTGGTCCATGAGCTGGCGCTCGATGCGCAGCTCGGCCAGCGTGAAGCCGGCGATGGCCGCGAGCGCCGCCAGGCCGAGGAAGAGGAGCAGCTTCGTCGAGAGCCGCTCCCGCCAGGGGACGCGGTAGCCGAGCTCCTCCACCAGGTCGGGCGCGGCGGCGCGGGCCAGCCGCGCCAGCGGCCCCTCGTGGCGCGGGGGAGCCCCGGGCGGCGCGCCGGCCGCAGGCCGCTCGTCGGACGTCGCCTTCGCGCCCATCGCCATGATCCCCCCCTCGGAGCCGGCGAGCACGCTCCTCACGCCCGCAGCGCGTCCGCGCCGGGGCTGTGTCGATTTTCAGCATAGGCCGTTCGCAGCAGCGCCGACATGGCGGCACGTTGGCGCACCCTCCGTACGAGTGCGACCGCCCGGCGCGGCCAGCGCAGGGCTGCGCGGCGCGCTCAGTCGACCAGCTTGTGCTGCAGGGCGTAGCGGGTCAGCTCGACGTTGGTCGACACGCCCAGCTTGTCCGAGATGCGGGCCCGGTAGGTGGCGATGGTCTTCTCGCTCAGGTGGAGCTCGGCGGCGATCTCCTTGAGCGTGTGGCCGGTGGCCACCAGCCGGAGCACCTGCAGCTCGCGCGCCGACAGCGCCTCGTGCGGCTCGCTGCGGAGCTCGCCGCCCAGGACCGCGGCCAGCCGCTCGGCGAGGGCGGCGGTGACGTACTTGCCCCCCTCGAGCGCCTTGCGCGCGGCGGCCACCAGCTCGTCGGCGGCGCTGTTCTTGGTCAGGTAGCCGGCCGCCCCGAGCCGCAGGCAGCGGACGGCGAACTCCTCCTCCGGGTAGGCGGAGAGGACCAGCACCGGCAGGCGCGGCCACTGGCGCTGCACGTCCTGCAGCACCTCGAGCCCGCTGCGGCCGGGGATGTTGATGTCGAGGACGAGCAGGTCCCAGGCCTGCGACGCGAGCGCCGCGGTCGCCTCGGGCGCGGTGGCCGCCTCGCCGAAGGCCGCGCCCGGGAAGCCCTCGGCCAGCACCTGCCGCGTGCCGCGGCGGACCACCTCGTGATCGTCGACGACCAGGATGCGCGTCACGTCGGTCCTCCGGTCCCCGTCGAGCGGTGCGCCGCGAGCGGCACGCGCGCCTCCACCACCGTCCCGCCCGCCGCGCCCCGCTCGATGCGCAGCTGGCCGCCCAGCATGGTGGCCCGCTCGGTCATGCCGAGCAGGCCGATCGCCTCCGGCCCGAGGGCGGCGTCGTCGATGCCGCGGCCGTCGTCCTCCACCCGCAGGACGAGCGCCCCGGGCTCGGCGAGGAGCCGCACCACCACGCGCGACGCGCCGGCGTGGCGCGACACGTTGGTCATCGCCTCCTGGCAGATCCGGTAGAGGGCCGTCGCCACCTCGGGCGGCGGCTCGGGGGCGGCCTCGTCGACCAGGGCCTCGCAGACCACGCCGGTCCGCTCCTCGAAGCGCCGCCCCTCCTGGCGCAGCGCCGGGGCCAGCCCGAGCCGGTCGAGCGCCCCGGGGCGCAGCTCGGCGGCGATGCGCTGCACCGAGACGACCGTCTGGTCGGCGAGGCCGGAGGCGGCCACCACCCGGTCGAGCAGGGCGTTGACCGGCCCGGAGGGCGGCAGGTCGCCGATCCGCTTCTCCAGCCAGCGCAGGTCCATCTGCAGCCCGGTGAGCAGCTGCCCGAGCTCGTCGTGGAGGTCGCGCGCCATGCGCGCCTTCTCGTCCTCGCGCGCCGTCTGCAGCCGCCCGGCCAGGGCGCGCAGCTGCTCGCGCGACTCGCGCAGCCCCTCCCGCTCCTCCGAGAGGGCCGCGTTGACGCGCCGCACCTCGCCGACGAGCTGGCGCGACTGGACCTCGCTCTCCTCGACGCGAGCCAGCGCCTCGTCGCGGCGGGCCAGCACCCGCTTCAGCCAGAGGTGGAAGACGACGGCGGTGCCGAAGATGAAGGACCAGCCCTTGATGGTCGACCAGCGGCCGTAGTCGCGGGCGTTCGAGACGACGAGGTGGAGCAGGTCGTCCGAGACGGCGACCCAGGTCGAGGCCAGCGTGGCGTAGGCGGCCGGGATCCAGACCTCGGCGCGCCGCCAGATCGAGCCGGCCGGCCTCGTCACCGCGCCCCTCCCCCGCGCAGCCCCGCGGCCAGGGCGCCGAGCGTGCCGGCCCGGAGCGAGCGGTCGTCCACGGGGGCGAGGCGCCGCTCCTGGGCGCGCGAGAGGACGCGGTGGTGGCGGAGCGCGTCGAGCCGGTCGGAGATGTAGGGGATCGGCTCGTCGCGGAACTCCCAGCCGAGCCGGTCGAACTGGCCGAGCCGGAGGAGCCCCGAGTACTCCCGCAGCGTCTTCTCGCCGTCGGTGTTGAAGTAGAGCTCGAAGTAGGAGAGCACCAGCTCGCGCAGGGAGCGGTAGACCGGCTCGCGGAAGCGCAGCCCCACGTAGTTGGACTTGGCCACCGCGCCGTAGTGGCCATCCACCCGGTAGACGGCCAGGACGTGGTCGTCGTCGCGCACGGCGCGCAGGTCGAGGAGCGCGGGCGGGTGGCCGAGCCGGCGCAGCGCCGAGGCGGCGAAGAGGGCGCCGTCGTAGCAGTGGGCCCGCCCCTCCTCGATGACGTTGCGCGGGCAGACCGCCTCGTCCTCGGCCCGGTAGGTGAGCCGGTCGAGGAAGGCCTGGATCTTCTCGGGTGTGGCGAGGCGGCGCAGGAAGGCCTTCTCGGCCCGGGTCCAGGTCATTCCGGTTCCATACCAAGAGCGGCCGGGGTGTGCGATATTCCGCCCCCCAATGGCATCGGCGCGGCGCGCGCGCCCACCTGGAGGCGTTCGAGGATGAACCAGAACACGATCATCGCGGCCGTCGGCGGCCTGCTCGTCGGGACCCTGGCCGGCTACACGATCGGCATGAAGAAGGGCATGGACGCGGCCTCCGACATGGTCAAGGCGGCCGGCGGGATGCCCGCGGCGGCCGCTCCGGCCCCGGCGATGCCGCCCGGCGGCGCCCCGGCCCCCGCCCCCGGCGCGCCGGCCGGCCAGAGCCCGCAGCAGGTGGCCGAGCTCACGCAGCGCATCGACATGAACCTGCGGATCGTGGCCAAGGACCCGAAGAACGTGGCCGCCTGGATCGCGCTCGGCAACGACTACTTCGACACCCGCCAGCTGCAGAAGTCGATCGACGCCTACGGCGAGGCGCTGAAGCTCCAGCCGGGCAACCCGGACGTGCTGACCGACCAGGGCGTCATGTACGAGCAGCAGGGCAACTTCGACCAGGCGCTCGCCAACTTCGAGCAGGCCAACAAGATCGCCCCGACCCACGTGCAGAGCCTCTACAACATCGGCGTGGTCTACTCGCACAAGAAGGACGCCGCCAAGGCGGCGGCCGCGTGGCGCAAGGTGATCGAGACGGCGCCCACGAGCCCGCAGGCGGCCGAGGCCCGCGCCGGCCTGGCGCAGCTCGGCGTCAAGTAGTCCAGTGGCTCGGCCCCCCTCTCCCCCACCGGGGGAGAGGGCCGGGGTGAGGGGGCTGCCGGTAGCGCCACGCCAAGCCTCGCCGTGCCGTGAGCCTGCGGCCGGGGTGAGGGGGCTGCCCGTAGCACCAGACCGAACCTCGCCGTGCCGCGCGCCCGGCGGCCGGCGTGCATTCCCGCGGGGAACCGGCTACAAGACGCGCCTCCCGCGGCCGGCTCTCGCGCCGCGGCGCTCCCGCCGGGATCCACGTGACCACGTTCGCCGACCTGAAGCTCTCCGAGAAGTCCCTCCACGCCCTCGAGCGCGCCGGCTTCGAGCACCCCACGCCCATCCAGGCGCAGGCCATCCCGCACGCGCTCGCCGGCAAGGACGTCATCGGCGCGGCGGCCACCGGCACCGGCAAGACGGCCGCCTTCCTGCTCCCCATCATCGAGCGGCTGGCCGGCAAGCCGGGGACCCGGGCGCTGGTGCTCGCCCCGACGCGCGAGCTGGCGCTCCAGATCGGCGAGGAGCTGGCCCGCTTCGGCAAGGGGCGCCACGTGCGCGGCGCCGTGGTGATCGGCGGCGTCGGCATGGGGGCCCAGGCCCAGGCCTTCCGCGACCGGGTCGAGGTGATCATCGCCACGCCGGGGCGGCTCGTCGACCACCTGCAGCAGGGGACGGCGCGGCTCGACCAGATCGAGGTGCTGGTGCTCGACGAGGCCGACCGGATGCTCGACATGGGATTCAAGCCCCAGCTCACCCGGATCCTGCAGAAGCTCCCGCGGGCCCGGCAGACCCTCCTCTTCTCGGCCACCATGGGCGGGGAGGTGGCCGAGTTCGCGGCGGCCCACCTGAAGGATCCGGTGCGCGTCGAGGTGGCCCGCAGCGGCACCACCGCGGCCCGCGCCGAGCAGCGCGTCTTCCTCTGCGCCCAGGAGGAGAAGGGGCCGCTGCTCCTCTCGCTGCTCGCCCGCGACGAGCTCTCCACGCTGGTCTTCACGCGCACCAAGCGGCGCGCCGACCGGGTGGCGCGCGGCGTGGAGCGGGCCGGCATCAAGGTGGCGCGCATCCACGCCGACCGCTCGCAGGGGCAGCGGCGCATGGCGCTCGACGGCTTCAAGGACGGCCGCTACCGCGTGCTGGTGGCGACCGACATCGCCGCCCGCGGCATCGACGTGGAGGAGATCGGCCACGTGGTCAACTTCGACCTGCCGCACGTCGCCGAGGACTACGTGCACCGCGTCGGCCGCACCGCCCGCGCCGCGGCGAGCGGCCTCGCCTCGGCCTTCTGCGCGCCCGAGGAGGTGGAGCTGCTGCGCGCCATCGAGCGGCTCACCCGCGTGATGCTGCCGCGCGCCGAGGTGCCGCGCGAGTGCGAGGTCTTCAAGGCGGAGCACGCGCGCGCCGAGGCGGGGCGGGCCAACCAGGGGCTGCCGCCGCACAAGCGCCCGGGCGCCGCCGGGCCGAGCCGGCGCCCCGAGCCGCAGCGCCGCCGCGGCGGCGGCC
>DASTGK010000083.1:0-2454 GCA_035719085.1 Anaeromyxobacteraceae bacterium | reverse complement strand
GCACCTCGACCTGCGCCGCCACAAGCTCCGCTACCGCGCCGACAGCCAGCTGGTGCGCTTCTACGAGCACGGAAAGCTCGTGAAGACGCACCCGCGCAAGGCTCCGGGGGAGCGCTCCATCGACGCCGCCGACTTCCCGGCGGAGTCGCTGGCCTGCGCTCAGCGCGACGCTGCCTACTTCGTCCGCCTGGCGGCGGAGCAGGGCGAGCACGTCGGCCGCTTCGCCGCGGCGCTGGCCGCCAAGCCGCTGCCGTGGACCAGGCTGCGCATGCTCTTCAAGCTCCTCGGCCTCGCCCGCAAGTACGGTCCCGGCCGGCTCGACGACGCCTGCAAGACCGCGCTCGACGCCGACATGGTCGACGTCTACCGCCTTGCCGACCTGGTGCGGCTCAACACCCGGCTCGAGCCGCCGACCGCCCAGGTCATCCCGCTCGCCCGCTACCTCCGGCCCGCCAGCCAGTACGCCCTCCCGCTCGCATCCCGCGGGCGGAACAACGAAGGAGACGAACCGTGAACCCCGACGTCATCACGCCCGAGCTGAAGACGGTGCTGCGCCGCCTGAAGCTCTCCCGCATGCTCGACACCCTGCCCGAGCGCTTCGTCCTGGCGCGCCAGCAGAAGATGCCCCACCAGGACTTCCTCTTGCTCGCGCTCTCCGACGAGGCCACCAGGCGCGACGGTCAGGCCGCCGCGCTCCGGGCCGACCGCGCCCACCTGGAGAAGGACTCCCAGCTCGAACGATGGGACGAGACCTCCAAGGTCGAGTTCGACCGCGCCCTCCTCAACGAGCTCGCCTCGCTGCGCTTCATCGAGTCCCACCACCACGTCGCCATCGTCGGCAGCGTCGGCGTCGGCAAGACCTTCCTCGCCCACGCCCTCGGCCACATCGCCTGCCGTCGTGGCCACTCGGTGCTAGCCATCGGCGCCGACGCCATGCTGAAGAACCTCAAGCACGCGCGCCTCACCCAGACCCACGAGAAGGAGCTGCGGGCCCTGCTCACCGTCGACCTGCTCATCGTCGACGACTTCGGTCTCGACGTGATGGACGCGCAGGAGAGCCGCGACGCCCACGCGATCATGATCGAGCGCCACCGCGCCGGCTCGATGATCGTCACCTCCAACCGCGGACCCGACGAGTGGCTCGCCACCTTCGCTGACCCCGTCCGCGCCCAGGGCGCCATCGACCGCTTCACCTCGAACGCCTACGACCTCATCATCGAGGGCGAGTCGTACCGGGACCGGCTCAAGCCGGGCCGGAAGGCTGGACAGCGCACCGAGAAGAAGGGCAAGTAGGAAACGTCACGCCGGTGCGGACCCGGGGGGCATGCTTCTGCAACTGCGGGGTCCCATCCCTCTGCAAATCGACATTCAATTGCTGCGACTGCGTTGCGAGGGCTATCGAGAAGTGCGGCGGCAAGTACCCGGGACCCTGGCCGAAAAACAATGGCTGGGGCCCACCTGAACGGAGGGCGCAATGCGGCGGGTAGCCGGTAATGCCGCCGATGATCGTGAACTGCGGAGTAAGAGCCAGCGGTTGCTTCGTGCGGCTACGGGCATCCTGGTCATCACGACGATCGCACTGGTGGTGTCGTGGGTGGGGTTGTGGATGGTGCGGAGGTCGGTGCGCGAGTTTGATCTCGGCACTGCCACGGTGCTGGTTGTGTCATATGCGCTCATCCATGTTGTCGCGGCCCTGTGCTTGGGTGGCGCTGCTTGCGTGTCCGTTCTGGCGATGGCGCGGGACAAAGCGACCCGCACAGCACGCGGGTACTTGACTGCTGCCGCGGCGACCGCAATGGCATTGGGAGTGGTGGCCTACTTGGTGGCATTCTTCAGGGTGGAGGGACCGTAGTTGTGACGAACCTGCGGCTGGCGAGACAGTGACTAGAGCGCCGCGCCGACCCTGAATGATGTAGTTGTCGAGGATGCGAATGGCCAAAGATGCTGGGGCACATGGTGGCCGATGGGGTGGGCGAGCGCCGGCCCTGCTTCTTGCAGCAGGTCTGCTGATGGGATCGGCCTGTTCGAGCGATCCGCCGATGGAAGTGACCTCACAGTCCGACGAGCGACGGATCGTGGAGGGGGTCGTGGTCGGCATGATCAACGAGCCACCCTTCAGCTACCTCAAGGTGGACGTCGGGACGGGGCTCGTTTGGCTCGGGGTGCCGAGCGGCGCCGCACGTGTGTCCGGAACGGTGCGCGCGAAGAACTGCGTGGCCGTCAGGAACTACCGTATCCAGTCCATCGGCGGACGGCTGCCCCTCGTCTACTTCGGCACCATCGACGACGGGTAGGTCGGTGCCGGGCCGGCTGTCCTGCGTTAGAACCTCTCCGTGACCGATCTCGAGGCGATGGAGGAGGCGCTGCGGCTCGCCCGCGAGGCGGGTGCGGCAGGGGAGGTCCCCGTCGGCGCCGTGGCCGTCTGCGAGGGGCGGATCGTCGGGCGCGGCCGGA
>DASTGK010000082.1:0-3349 GCA_035719085.1 Anaeromyxobacteraceae bacterium | reverse complement strand
CCGCGGCCGAGCGAGCCGGGGCGCGGCGCGAGCCGGTCGACCCGCGGGCGGCGGGGCTCATGCTGGCCGAGGCGGCCGACGCCCCGTTCCGCGCCGAGGGCTGGCTCTTCGAGCTCAAGTACGACGGCTACCGGCTCCTGGCGCACAAGGAGGGCGACCGCGCCACGCTCCGCTACCGCAACGGCGGCGACGCCACCGCGCTCTTCCCCGAGGTCGCCACGGCCGTCGCGCTCCTGCCGGTCGACTCGGCGCTCGTCGACGGCGAGGTGGTGGTGCTCGACGCGGCGGGGCGCCCCGACTTCCAGGCGCTCCAGGGGCGGGCGCAGCTGCGGCGCGCGGCCGACGTGGGCGGCGCCTCGATCGCCCGGCCGGCCACCTTCTTCGCCTTCGACCTCCTGGCGGCGGGCGGCCTCGACCTGCGCCCGCTGCCGCTCGTGGTGCGCAAGGCGGCGCTCGGCGCGATCGTGCCGCGCCTCGGCCCGGTCCGCTTCGCCGACCACGTCGAGGTGGAGGGCGAGGCGCTCTACCGCGAGGTGCAGGCGCGAGGCCTCGAGGGGGTGGTGGCGAAGCGGGCCGACGCGCCCTACCGGCCGGGCCGCTCCGACGCCTGGCGCAAGGTGCGCACCGAGAAGACCGCCGACCTCGCCGTGGTCGGCTTCACCGCGCCCGCCGGCGGCCGCACCGGCTTCGGCGCGCTCCACCTCGCGGCGCGGGGCCCCGCGGGGCTCGTCTACGCCGGGCGCGTCGGCTCCGGGTTCGACGAGGCGACGCTGGCCTCGCTCCACGCGCGGCTCTCGGCGCGCCTCCGCGAGACGCCGCCCTGCGACGGGCCGGCGCCGCGCGGCCGCGGCCACCGCTGGGTCGAGCCGGAGCTGGTGGCCGAGGTCCGCTTCAAGACCTTCACGGCCGAGGGGCTCCTGCGCCATCCGGTCTTCGTCCGCCTGCGCGACGACAAGCGGCCGGAGGAGGCTGACGCCGCGCCGGGCGAGGCGGCGCTCGCCGAGGGCGATGGGGCTCCACCCCCGGTGCAGGAGCCGGAGCCGGCGCCGCGCCGGGTGGAGATCTCCAACCGGACGAAGGTCTACTTCCCGCGCGACGGCCTCACCAAGGGCGACCTGGTCGACTACTACCGGGCCATCGCGCCGGCCATGCTCCCCTTCCTGCGCGATCGGCCGGTGGTGCTCACCCGCTTCCCCGACGGCATCGACGGCAAGAGCTTCTTCCAGAAGGACGCGCCGCGCTGGCGCCCCGCCTGGCTGCGCACGGTGACGGTCCACTCCGACGACTCGGACCGCGACCTCGACCTGCCGCTCCTCGACGACGCCGAGGGGCTGGCCTGGGTGGCCAACCTCGGCGCCATCCCGCTCCACGTGCTCGCGAGCCGCGCCGTCGCCATGGAGCGGCCCGACTGGCTGGTGGTGGACCTCGATCCCAAGGAGGCCCCGTTCGCCCACGTGGTGCGCCTCGCCCGCGCCGTCCACGACCTGTGCGACGAGCTCGGCCTCCCCTCCTTCCCCAAGACGAGCGGCCAGCGCGGCCTCCACGTGCTCGTCCCGACCGGCGGCCACCTCACCCACGACCAGGCGCGCACGCTCGCCGAGCTGCTCTGCCGCGCCGTCGAGGCGCGCCACGGCGACGTCGCCACCACCGCCCGCGCCATCGGCGACCGCGGCGGCCGCGTCTACCTCGACGCCTTCCAGAACGGGCGCGGCAAGACCATCGCCGCCCCCTACTGCGTGCGGCCGCGCGACGGGGCGCCGGTCTCGACGCCGCTGCGCTGGAGCGAGGTGGACGGCGCGCTCGACCCGGCCCGCTTCACCATCCGCACCGCCCCGGCGCGCGCCGCCGCGCTCGGCGACGACCCGCTCCTGCCGGTGCTCACTGCGCGGCCCGACCTCCTCGGCGCGCTCGGCCGGCTGCACGACCTGCTCGGCCGCCCCGCCGCCAGCGCCGGGGGGCGCTGACCGTGCCGGCCTCCGATCCGCGCGGCGCCGTGGCCGCGGTCTTCCGCATCGAGCGGGCGCGGCTCGTGGCCGGCCTGGCCCGGCTGGTGCGCGACGTGGGGCTGGCCGAGGAGCTGGCGCAGGACGCGCTCGTGGCGGCGCTCGAGACCTGGCCCGCGACGGGCGTGCCCGAGAACCCCGGGGCCTGGCTCATGACCACGGCGAAGCGGCGCGCCATCGACCAGCTGCGCCGGGGCCGGCGGACCGGGCGGACGCAGGAGGCGCTCCTGCGCCAGCAGGCGGCGCTCGAGGCGCTCGCCGCGCCCAACCCGGCGGCCGACGGCGTGGGCGACGACCTCCTGCGGCTCGTCCTCGTCGCCTGCCACCCGGTGCTGCCGCCCGAGGGGCGCGTGGCGCTCACGCTCAGGCTCCTCGGCGGGCTCACCACCGAGGAGATCGCGCGGGCCTTCCTCGTGCCGGAGCCGACCTTGGCGCAGCGGATCGTCCGGGCCAAGCGGACGCTCCAGAAGGCCCGCGTCCCCTTCGAGGTGCCGCAGGGGGCCGCCCTGGCGGAGCGGCTGCCCTCGGTCCTGGAGGTGGTCTACCTCGTCTTCAACGAGGGCTACACCGCCACGCGGGGCGACGACTGGCTGCGGCCGGCGCTCTGCGAGGAGGCGCTGCGGCTCGGCCGCGTCCTCGCCGGCCTCCTGCCGGAGGCGCCGGAGGTGCACGGGCTCGTCGCGCTCATGGAGCTGCAGGCCTCCCGGCTGCGGGCGCGCCTCGGCCCGGCGGGCGAGCCGGTGCTCCTGCTCGACCAGGACCGGGGGCGCTGGGACTGGCTCCTCGTCCGGCGCGGCCTCGAGGCGCTCGCGCGGGCCGAGGCGCTCGGGGGCGCCGGGGGCCCGTACGCGCTCCAGGCCGCCATCGCCGCCTGCCACGCCCGCGCCCGCACCGCCGCCGAGACCGACTGGGCCGGGCTGGCGGCGCTCTACGCGCGGCTCGCGCTCCGGACCCCCTCGCCCGTCGTCGAGCTCAACCGGGCGGTGGCCGTCGCCATGGCGGAGGGGCCGGCGGCCGGCCTCGCCATCGTCGACGCCGTCGCCGGAGAGCCGGCGCTGCGCGGCTACCACCTCGTGCCGAGCGTGCGCGGCGATCTCCTGCGGCGGCTCGGCCGGCTGGGCGAGGCGCGCGCCGAGCTCCTGCGCGCCGCCGCGCTCACCCGGAACGCCCGCGAGCAGGCCCTCCTGCTCGACCGGGCCGAGGCCTGCGCCGCCGCCGAGGCGGCGACGCGCCCTTCGGAGGAGTGACGCCGGCCGTCAGGCCTGGGCCGCGAGCGGCAGGACGCGCCCCTCCGGCTCGGCCTCGCCGGCCTGCTGCAGCGCGCCCACGCGCTGCAGCTCGGCTGC
>DASTGK010000081.1:0-9973 GCA_035719085.1 Anaeromyxobacteraceae bacterium | reverse complement strand
CCCCGCGGCGCCGCCCGAGGACGACTGGAGCGACGTCGACGTGACGGCCGAGCCGGCCGCGCTCGCGGCGCCGGTCCCCGCGCTCGACCTCGAGCCGGCCCCGCGCCACGCCGCGCCGCCGCCGGCCGCCCCGGCGCCCATCGAGATCGCCGAGGAGCCGGCGTCCGCGCTCGAGCTGGCGCCGATGCACGAGCTCGTACCTCCGCCGGCCGCCACCGGGCACCAGCCCGCGGCCGACGGCGGCGAGGCGGTGCTGCGCGACGCCCTCTCCAAGGCCTCACGCGAGGTGATCGAGCGGGTGGTCTGGGAGGTGGTCCCGCAGCTCGCCGAGACCATCATCCGCGAGAACCTCGAGCGCCTCGTGAAGTCGCGCCCGGCCTAGCCCGGGCGGACGCTCGACCGATTTCCGTTTCCCAAAGTCACAGGCGCGCCGGCCCGCCGCCCCCGAGGGCGCGGCCACGAGGCGCGGCGCGCCACCGGAGCCGACGTGGACGAGAAGAGCCAAGAGAACCGCACCGAGCTCGCCAAGGGGTACGAGCACCAGGAGGTCGAGGCGCGCTGGTACCCCTCGTGGAAGGCGAGCGGCGCCTTCCACGGCGACGAGCACGACCGGACCCGCCCGGCCTTCTCCATCGTGCTGCCGCCGCCCAACGTGACCGGCTCGCTGCACCTCGGCCACGCGCTCACCGCCACGCTGCAGGACGTGCTGATCCGCTGGAAGAAGATGAGCGGCTTCAACACGCTCTGGCTCCCCGGCACCGACCACGCCGGCATCGCCACGCAGATGGTGGTGGAGAAGGAGCTGAAGAGGACCGAGAAGAAGAGCCGCCACGACCTCGGGCGCGCCGAGTTCCTGAAGCGCGTCTGGGCCTGGAAGGAGCAGTACGGCTCGCGCATCGGCCGGCAGCACGAGGCCCTCGGCGCCTCCCTCGACTGGGAGCGCGAGCGCTTCACCATGGACGAGGGGCTCTCGCGCGCCGTGCGCGAGGTCTTCGTGCGGCTGCACGAGGAGGGGCTCGTCTACCGCGAGAAGAAGCTCATCAACTGGTGCCCCGACTGCCACACCGCCCTCTCCGACCTGGAGGTGGAGCACGAGGAGGCGCACCAGGGCGAGCTCTGGAGCTTCGCCTACCCGCTCGCCGACGGCGGCGGCGAGATCGTGGTGGCCACCACCCGGCCCGAGACCATGCTCGGCGACACGGCGGTGGCGGTCCACCCGGACGACCCGCGCTACCAGCGGCTCGTCGGCCAGCTGGTGCGCCACCCGCTCACCGGCCGCGAGCTCCCCATCGTGGCCGACGCCGAGCTCGTCGACCCCGAGTTCGGCACCGGCGCCGTCAAGGTGACGCCGGCCCACGACTTCAACGACTTCGAGGTGGGCAAGCGCCACGGCCTCGAGTTCCTCACCGTCATCGGGCTCGACGGCAAGATGAACGCCGCCGCCGGCCCGGTGGCCGGGCTCGACCGCTTCGAGGCGCGCAAGGAGGTGAAGCGCCTCCTCGCCGAGAAGGGGCTCGACCGCGGGACCAGGCCGCACGTGCTGCCGCTCGGCCGCTGCCAGCGCTCGCAGACCATCCTGGAGCCGCTCCTCTCCGACCAGTGGTACGTGCGGATCGCGCCGCTGGCGAAGCCGGCCATCGAGGCGGTGGAGCAGGGGAAGACCAGGTTCATCCCCGAGCAGTGGACCAACACCTACATGGCGTGGATGCGCGACATCCACGACTGGTGCATCAGCCGCCAGCTCTGGTGGGGCCACCAGATCCCGGCCTGGTACTGCCCGGACGGCCACGTCACGGTGGCGCGCGAGACGCCGTCGGCCTGCGCCACCTGCGGGGCGACCGCCCTGCGCCAGGACGAGGACGTGCTCGACACCTGGTTCTCGTCCGGCCTCTGGCCCTTCTCCACCATGGGCTGGCCGGAGCAGACCGAGACGCTCAAGACCTTCTACCCGACCTCCGTCATGGAGACGGGGCACGACATCATCTTCTTCTGGGTCGCCCGGATGATGATGATGGGGCTCCACTTCATGGGCGAGGTGCCCTTCAAGACCGTCTACCTGCACCCCATGGTGCGCGACGGCAAGGGTCAGAAGATGTCGAAGACCAAGGGGAACGTCATCGACCCCCTGGAGATCACCGAGAAGTACGGCGCCGACGCGCTGCGCTTCACGCTGGCCGCCCTGACGGCGCAGGGGCGCGACATCAAGCTGGCCAACGAGCGGATCGAGGGCTACCGCGCCTTCGCCAACAAGCTCTGGAACGCCTCGCGCTTCACCCTCATGAACCTCGGCGGCCACGTCGAGCAGGGGGGCGATCCGGCCGCGGCGGCCCGCACGCCGGCCGACCGCTGGATCCTGGCGCGGCTGCAGCGGGCGGTGAACGACACGGTGGCGGCGCTCGAGGCCTACCGCTTCAACGAGGCGGCCAACGGCGTCTACCAGTTCGTCTGGCACGAGCTCTGCGACTGGTACATCGAGCTCTCCAAGGAGGCCCTCTACGGCGACGACGCCGCCAAGAAGGCCGGCGCGCAGGCGGTGCTGGTCCACTGCCTCCGCACCTCCTACCTGCTGCTCCACCCGTTCATGCCCTTCATCACCGAGGAGCTGTGGCACGTGCTCCGCGCCCAGGTGAAGGCCGACGCCTGGCCCGAGTCGATCCTCGCGGCCAGCTACCCGAAGCCGGGGCCGGTCGACGAGGCGGCCGAGCGCGCCTTCGGGCCGGTCCTCGGGATCATCGACGCCCTCCGCAACGTGCGCGGCGAGATGAACATCCCGTTCAAGGTGGCGCTCGGGCAGGGCGAGCCGGTCCACGTCGCGGTGGCCGACGCCGACACCCACGCCCTGCTGGCGGGCGGCGAGGAGCGGCGCGTGGCGCGCCTGGCCGGCGTGGAGCGGCTGGCGCTCCACCTCGGGACCGCCACGCCGCGCACGCCGCAGTCGGCGGTGGCGGTCGGGCCGGGCTTCGAGGTGCGCGTGCCGCTGGCCGGCGTCATCGACGTGGCGGCCGAGACGGCGCGCATCGACAAGGAGCTGGCCAAGGTGGCCGGCGACCTGGCCCTCCTCGAGAAGAAGCTGTCGAACCCGAACTTCGTGGAGCGGGCCCCGGCGGAGGTGGTCGCGAAGGACCGCGCCCGGGTCGAGGAGCTCCGCGAGGCGCAGCTGAAGCTCCAGAACCACCGCGCCCTCCTTCTGGGCGCGGCTGACACCAGGGAGGAGACGACCATGGAGACGACGCCCCCCAGCACCCCGACGCCCACCCCCGAGACCGCCCCGGCGGCCCCGGCGCCCGCCGCCCCGGCCCCCGCGCCGGTGGTGGAGGCCGCCCCCGCCGCTCCTGCGCCCGCCCCGGCCGCGAAACCGGTGAAGGCGAAGAAGCCGGCCAAGAAGGCCGCGCCGAAGAAGGCGGCCAAGAAGCCGGCCAAGGCGGCGCAGAAGGTGGCCAAGAAGGCCAAGCCGGCCAAGAAGGCGGCGAAGAAGGCCAAGCCCGCCAAGAAGACCGCCACGAAGAAGGCGGCCAAGAAGGCCAAGAAGAAGTAGCCGATGGTCCGGCTCCCCGCCCACGCCGAGCGGCTCGTGGCGCTCGCGCTCGAGGAGGACCTCCTCCTCGGCGACGCCACGAGCGAGGCCACCATCGACGCCGCGGCCACCGGCGCGGCCCGGTTCCTCGCCAAGGAGGAGCTGGTCCTCGCCGGCACCGCGGTGGCGCAGCACGTCTTCGAGCGGCTCGGGGCGGTCTGCCGCTTCGACGAGGAGGACGGCGCGCGCGTCGCGAAGGGGGCCTGGTTCGGCCGGGCGGAGGGGCCGGTCCGGGCGCTGCTCGGCGCCGAGCGGACCGCCCTCAACTTCCTGCAGCGGCTCTCGGGCGTGGCCACCGCCACCCGGCGGTGCGTCGACGCCCTGGCCGCGGGCGGCGGGCGCACGCGGCTGCTCGACACCCGCAAGACGACGCCGGGCTGGCGGCTGCTGGAGAAGGCGGCGGTGCGGGCCGGCGGCGGGCTCAACCACCGCGTCTCGCTCGGCGACGGCGTCCTCATCAAGGACAACCACGTGGCCGCCTGCGGCGGCGTGGCCGAGGCGGTGCGGCGGGCGCGCGCCCGCGCCGGGGCGCTCCTGCGCATCGAGGTCGAGGTGGTCGACCTGCCGGGCCTCGAGGTGGCCATCGCCGCCGGCGCCGACATCGTCCTCCTCGACAACATGGACGACGCGGCGATCGCCGAGGCGGTGCGGCGCGCCGCCGGCCGGGTGCGGCTCGAGGCCTCCGGCAACATGACGCTGGAGCGGCTGCCGCGCGTCGCCGCCACCGGCGTCGACTTCGTGTCGATGGGGGCCATCACCCACTCGGCCCGGGCGGTCGACATCTCGCTCGAGCTCTCCTGACGCCGCCGCGCGCCCCGGGGCGCCGGCGCGCGTTGACACCCGTGCACCCCGGCGCCGAAGATCGTGGGAGGCGGCCATGCCCGAGACGACGCAGACCGGCAGCGAGGAGCTGGTCCTGGCCTTCCTGGCCGAGGCGGCCGACGAGGTCGTCTCCGGCGAGGCCATCAGCGACAAGCTCGGCCTCTCCCGCGCCGCCGTCTGGAAGCACGTCGAGTCGCTGCGCCAGCAGGGCTACCGCATCGACGCGGTGGCCTCGCGCGGCTACCGGCTGGTCGAGGTGCCCGACCGGCTGCGGGCGCTCGAGCTGCGGCCGCTCCTCAACACCCACGACGTCGGCCAGGTGCTCCACTGCTTCGAGGAGCTCGGCTCCACCAACGACCAGGCCAAGGAGCTGGCGGAGCAGGGGGCCGAGCACGGCGAGGTGGTGGTGGCCGAGCGCCAGACCGCCGGGCGCGGGCGGCGCGGGCGCGCCTGGCTCTCCACCGCCCGGCGCAACGTCACCTTCTCGGTGGTGCTGCGCCCCGAGGAGCTGCCGCCGGCCCGGGCCGCCGAGCTGACGCTGGTGGCGGCGGTGGCGGTCTGCGACGCGCTCCGGCAGGCGGGGGTGGACGCCGGCATCAAGTGGCCCAACGACGTGCTGGTGGGCGGCCGGAAGATCGCCGGCATCCTCACCGAGATGGAGGCCGAGGCCGACCGGGTCCACTGGGTGGTGCTGGGCGTCGGCGTCAACGTCAACGCGCGGCTGGAGGACTTCCCGCCGGAGCTGCGCGGCGAGGCCACGAGCGTGCTGCTGGAGCGGGGGCAGCCGGCGCCGCGCTCGCTCTTCCTGGCGGCCTGCCTGACCGGGATCGAGGACTGGTACGACCGGCACGCCGAGGGGGGCTTCGCGCCGATCCGGGCCGCCTGGCGCGAGCGCTCGGTGACGCTCGGGCGCGAGGTCTCGGTGCGGACCGACGGCGGCGAGGTGCTGGGGCGGGCCGAGGACATCGACGAGGCGGGGGCGCTCCTGGTGCGGACGCCGCGCGGCCTGGAGCGGATCCTCTCCGGCGACGTGGCGCTCCTCCGGCCGCGTTGACCGGCCGCGGGGGCGCGGCTAACCTCCCGCCGTGCTCCTGGCTATCGACGTCGGCAACACCAACACCGTGCTCGGGGTCTTCGAAGGGACGAAGCTCCGGCAGCACTGGCGCGTCGAGACGAGCCACACCCGCACCTCCGACGAGTACGGCATCCTGGCGCGGCAGCTCTTCGCCGCGGCGGGGCTGGACCACCGGGCGGTGAAGGCGGTGGCGGTCTCCAGCGTCGTCCCCCCGCTGGCCCACACGCTGCAGCAGATGTCGTCCCGCTACTTCGGCGTCGAGCCGCTCTTCGTCGGCCCGGGCGTGAAGACGGGGATGCCCATCCTCTACGAGAACCCGCGCGAGGTGGGGGCCGACCGGGTGGTCAACGCCGTGGCCGCCTACGAGAGGTGGCGCGGCGGGCTCATCGTGGTCGACTTCGGCACCGCCACCACCTTCGACGCCGTCTCGCCCCGGGGCGAGTACCTGGGCGGCGCCATCTGCCCCGGCGTCGCCATCTCGATGGAGGCGCTCTTCCGCGCCGCCTCCAAGCTGCCGCGCGTCGAGTTCACCCGGCCGCCGGTGGTGGTGGGGCGCAACACCGTCCACTCCATGCAGAGCGGCCTCGTCTTCGGCTACGTCGGCCTGGTCGACGGCATCTGCGAGCGGATGCGGGCCGAGCTCGGCTTCGAGGCCAAGGTGGTGGCCACCGGCGGGCTGGCGCCGCTCGTGGCGCCGCTCTCCAAGGCCATCTCCGAGGTGGACGAGCACCTCACCCTCGACGGGCTGCGGATCATCGTCGAGCGCAACCGGTGAGCCAACCCCGATGACGAGCCCGAACGGCCCGCCCGGCGACGCGGTGGCGCCCCTCGACGAGGGGCTGGCCGCCTTCGCGGCGCGCGACCTGGAGGCGGCCCACGCCGCCTTCCAGCGGGCCCACCGGCGCGACACCCGCGGCCCGCGCGCCATGTCCTGGTACGGCGTCACGCTGGTGCTGGTGGAGCGGAACTCCAACCTGGGCGTCTCGCTCTGCGACCAGGCGCTGCGGCTCGCCCCCTACGACCCGGAGCTGCTGCTCAACCTGGCCCGCGTCCACCTGGCGCTCGGCCAGCGCGAGCGGGCGGTGCGGGCCGTGCTGCGCGGCCTCGAGGCGCAGCCGGACCACGCCGCGCTCCGCGACGCCCGCGACGCCCTGGGGACGCGGCGCGCCCCGGTCATCGGCGTCCTGGCCCGGGGCAACCCGCTCAACCGGCTGCTCGGCAAGCTGCGCCACCGCTGGGCCCGCCGCCACACGCCCCACTACGAGCTCTCGCCGGAGGCGCTCGGGTCGCCCCCCGGCGCGGCGCCGGCCCCCCGGAGCTGAACGACATGCCCGACTGCCCGCTCCCGCTCGACGTCCTCCCGAAGCCGCTGCAGAAGCACGCCGACGAGAAGGCGCCGCCCCCGCTGCGCCTCATGGGGGCGAAGGGGCTGGTGCCGGCGGTGGCGCCGGCCGACCTGGTGACGCTCCTCTTCGTGCTCTCGTTCGACGGCGACGCCGGCGTGCGCGAGGCGGCGGTGAAGACCGCCGAGGGGCTGCCGGAGAAGATCCACGGCGTGGCGCTCCGCGCCGAGGGGCTGCGCGGACCGGTGCTCGACTGGCTGGCCGACCGCTTCGCCGGCAAGGAGGCGGCACAGGAGCTCATCCTGCTCAACGCGGCCACGCCCGACGAGACGGTGGCCCGGCTGGCGCTCGGCGCCTCGCAGCGGCTCTCCGAGATCGTCCGCCAGAACGAGCTGCGGCTGCTGCGCCACGACGACATCATCCGCGCCCTGGCCCGCAACCCGAACGCGCTGGCCTCGACCGTCGACGGCGCCTGCGACTTCTGCGTCCGCAACGGCCTGCTGCTCCTCGACGTGCCGCAGATCGTCCAGGCCTACCAGCGCATCCACGGCGTCGATCCGACCGCCAAGCCGCCGCCCCCCGAGGAGACGGCCGTCGGCCTCATGGCCGAGTACCAGGACGAGCTGGCGGTGGAGCGGGTCGAGGGCGCGCCCGCGGCCGCGGAGACCGAGGAGGCGTCGAAGAAGAAGCTCAACATGACGCAGCGGGTCCTCAAGATGTCGGTGTCGGAGAAGATCAAGCTGGCCACGCTCGGCAACAAGGAGGCGCGGACGCTGCTGCTGCGCGACTCCAACAAGCTCGTCTGCATGGCCGCCGCCACCAGCCCGCGCATCACCGACGGCGAGATCCTCGGGCTCGCCAACTCGCGCACCGTCAACGCCGACGTGCTGCGCTACATCTACTCGAGCCGCGACTTCACCAAGACCTACGCCATCAAGCTCTCGCTGGTGAAGAACCCCAAGGTGCCGCTCCCCACCGCGCTTAAGATGATGACCACGCTCCAGGAGAAGGACATCAAGGAGCTGTCGCGCGACCGGAACGTGCCCCAGACCATCCAGTCCCAGGCCAAGGCCTTCATGATGAAGAAGGAGCAGGCGGCGCGGGCCAACATGGACAAGAAGCATTGAGCGGGCGGGGAGGGGCCGTGAAGGTCGGCCGCGCCATCTGGCTGTCGGCGGCCACCATGGCGTCGCGGGTGCTCGGGCTCCTGCGCGACCAGCTCTTCGCCATCCTCATCGGGGCGAACCGCTGGAGCGACGCCTTCGTCATCGCCTTCCGCATCCCCAACCTGCTGCGCGACCTCTTCGCCGAGGGGGCGCTCTCCAGCGCCTTCGTGCCGACCTTCGCCGACGCCCGGCGCAACCGGGGCGAGGCGGCGGCCGGGCGGCTGGCCGGCACGGTGGTGGGGCTGGTGCTCCTGGTGGTCGGGGCGCTGGTGCTGGCGGGCGCCCTCTGGTCCGACGAGCTGGTGCGGCTCCTGGCGCCCGGCATGGGCGCCGGCGAGCAGGCCGCCGCCGTCCTGGCCGGCCGGCTCACCCGCATCATGATGCCGTTCCTCCTCCTCGTCTCGCTGGCCGCGGTGGCGATGGGGATGCTCAACGCCCAGGGGCGCTTCACCGCCCCGGCCCTGGCGCCGGCCCTCTTCAACGTGGGCTCCATCGCGGTCGGCCTCGGCCTCTGGGCCGCCGGCTGGCCGCCGGAGCGGGCGGTGGTCGGGTGGGCGGCCGGCACCCTGCTCGGCGGGTTCCTGCAGCTCGCCGCGCAGCTCCCGTCCCTGCGGGCGGCGGGCGGCCTCCCGGTGCCGGCCGTGTCGCGGGCGCGGCTCGACGACCCGGGCGTGCGCCGCATCGGCCGGCTCATGGCGGCCTCGGTGGTGGGGCTCTCGGCCACGCAGGTGAACATCGTCGTCAACACCATGTTCGCCTCCCACGAGGCCGGCGCGGTCACCTGGATCCAGATGGCCTTCCGGCTCATGCAGCTGCCGCTCGGCGTCTTCGGCGTGGCCATCGCCACGGTGGCCGGCGCCGGCGTGGCCCAGGCGGCCGCGGCGCGCGATCTGCCCGAGGTGAAGCGGACGCTCGGCTCGGCGCTGCGGCTCGTCGCCTTCCTCAACGTCCCGTCGGCCGTCGGCCTGGCGGTGCTCGCGCTCCCCATCGTCTCGCTCGTCTACCGGCACGGGCGCTTCGCGGAGGCCGACGCGGCCGCCACCGCCGAGGCGCTCGCCTGCTACGCGCTGGGGCTCTACGCCTACTCCGCGGTCAAGGTGATGGCCCCGGCCTTCTATGCGCTCGACCGCTCGCGGGTGCCGGTGCTCGGCTCGGTGCTCGGCATGGTGGCCAACGTCGGGCTCAACGCCGCGCTCTACCCGGTGCTCGGCTTCCGCGGCGTGGCGCTCGGCACCTCGCTCGCCGCCGGGGTGAACTTCCTCGTCCTGCTCCTCGCCTGGCGCAAGCTCTACGGCGGGCTCGGCGGCGCCGGCGTGGTGCGGCAGCTCGGGCCGGTGCTCCTCGCCTCGGGCGCGCTGGCGCTCGCCGCCTGGGGAGCCTCGGCCGGCCTCGGCGCGCTCCGCCTCGGCGGCGGCCTCGGCGGGCAGCTGGTGCGCGGGCTGGTGCCGGTGGCGGTGGGGGCGGGCGTCTACTTCGCGGCGGCCCGCGCGCTCGGCGTCGCCGAGCTGGGCGAGCTCGCCTCGGCGCTGCGGCGCCGGCGGGGGCGCGCCGGCGCCGCGCCGTCCCCGTAGGCGCTACTCGAGCTTGGTCCCGGAGGCGGCGGGCCGCTTCTCGGCCGGGGCCTCGGCCGGCAGCCCCTCCTCGAGGAGCTGGAGGGCGATGGCGAGCGCCTTGCGGGCCTTGTCGCGCACCTTCTCGTCGCCCTTGATCTTCAGGTAGGCCTTCACCACCCGCTCCTCGTTCTTGGCGTTGGCCGCCTCGAGGTCGCCCACCTTCTTCTTCAGCTCGGCGCTCCGCTTCTCCACCTCGGAGCGGGCCCCCTCCACCTCGCCGCGGGCCACGATGAGCTCGGTCTTGAGCTCGTCGAGCTCGCGCTCGGTCGCCTCGAGCCGCTCGGCGGCGCCGGCGGCGGCGGCCAGCTCGGCCGCCTTGGCGTCGAGCCTCCGCAGCGCGTCGGCGTGGGCGGCGCGGGCCTTCTCCCCCTCGGCCTGGG
>DASTGK010000080.1:0-5894 GCA_035719085.1 Anaeromyxobacteraceae bacterium | reverse complement strand
GCAGCCCGAGCTGCTGGTGGACGTGGGCAACTTCTTCGGCTCGCCCGGCAAGTTCCACGCCGGCATCGAGTGGTACATCCACCGCTACCGCAACTTCGTGGACGACAAGGACAAGACGGTCTCCGCGCCGCAGCTCATGGTGCAGTGGACGCCCTTCACGCAGTTCGTCCCGTAGCCCGAGCGCCACGAGCTGACCTCGAGGGCGGCCATCGGAGAGTCCGGTGGCCGCCCTTCTCACGTCGACGCCCCGCCACCCGGAGGCCACATGACCACGCCGCGCACCATCCAGATCGAGGAGCGGGTCCCCCTGCTCCAGTCCATCCCGCTCTCGCTGCAGCACCTCTTCGCCATGTTCGGCGCCACCGTGCTGGTGCCGCTGCTCGTCGGGCTCCACCCGTCGGTGACCCTCTTCACGAGCGGCGTCGGCACGCTGCTCTACATCTTCATCACCAAGGGGAAGATCCCGGCCTACCTCGGCTCCTCCTTCGCCTTCATCGCCGCCATCGCGTCGATCACCCACGCCAGCTTCGGCGTCCCCTCCACGGACGAGGCCATCGCCACGGCCATGGGCGGCTGCGTCGCCGTCGGCCTCATCTACGTCGCCGTGGCGCTCGCC
The DNA here is from genome assembly GCA_035719085.1 of Anaeromyxobacteraceae bacterium. Classification (GTDB taxonomy): domain Bacteria; phylum Myxococcota; class Myxococcia; order Myxococcales; family Anaeromyxobacteraceae; genus JADKCZ01. The sequence continues at coordinate 5,278 of DASTGK010000080.1, read as the reverse complement.
ATCGGCGCCTTCGGCTCGGCCTGGATCAACAGGATCCTGCCGCCGGTCGTCATCGGTCCGGTCGTCATGGTGATCGGCCTCGGCCTGGCCCAGGTGGCCGTGGCCATGGCCACCACCGGCAGCGGCGTCCCCTCCAACGTCTTCAGGCCGGAGCTCTTCCGCGGCGACTACTTCGCCGTCGCGCTCGTCGCCCTCGCCATCGCCGCCCTGGCCGCCCAGTTCTTCAAGGGCTTCCTGGGCGTCATCCCCATCCTCATCGGCGTCGTCGGCGGCTACCTGGTGGCGGCCGTCTTCGGCCAGGTGAAGTTCGACGCCGTCGCCTCGGCCGGCGCCTTCGCCGTGCCGCACTTCGTGCTGCCCCGCTTCGACCTCGCCAGCGTCGTGCTGCTCGCCCCCATCTCGCTCGTGGTCATCACCGAGCACGTCGGCCACCTCATCGTCACCAACAACGTGGTCGGGCGCGACCTGGTGAAGGACCCGGGCCTGCACCGCTCGCTGGCCGGCGACGGCGTGGCCACCATCGTCTCCGGCCTGCTGGGCGGCCCGCCCAACACCACCTACGGCGAGAACATCGGCGTCATGGCGGTGACCCGCGTCTTCTCGGTCTGGGTCATCGGCGGCGCCGCGGTCATGGCCGTCGCCATGTCCTTCCTGCCCAAGGTCGGCGCCCTCATCGCGTCGATCCCGGTCCACGTCATGGGCGGCATCTGCATCCTGCTCTTCGGCATCATCGCCTCGGCCGGCGTGCGCATGATGGTCGAGGACAAGACCGACTTCTCGCAGAAGCGGAACCTGATCATCGCCTCGGTCATCCTGGTGATCGGCATCGGCGGCGCCAAGATCCACCTGGGCGGCACCGAGATCGGCGAGATGTCGCTCGCCACCTACGTCGGCGTGCTGCTCAACCTCGTCCTGCCGAAGGCCGGCGGCGAGGCGGCCGGCGTCGTCGAGGCCGAGACGCAGCCCGACGTGTAGCGGCCGCGTAGCACCCAGTTTCCGGCTTGCCCGGCCGGGGGTGTGGTGGATACCTGGGGCCTCCAACGCTCGGAGGTCCCTCGTGCTCCACCTCGCCCTCGGCCTCGTCTTGCAGGCCTCCCCGGCAGCCCCGCCCGCGCCCTCCCCGGCCGCGCCCGCGGCCCCAGCGGCCAAGGAGGCCGCCACGGTGAACCCACTGCTCGTCCCCTGGGCCGGCCCGTACGGCGGCGTCCCGCCCTTCGACGCCGTCAGGGTCGAGGACTTCAAGCCGGCGCTCGAGGCCGGCATGGCCGAGCAGCTGGCCGCCATCGACCGGATCACCGCCGACCCGGCCGCGCCCACCTTCGCGAACACCGTGGCGGCGCTGGAGCGGAGCGGGCGCACGCTCGACCGCGTCGGCCGCATCTTCGGCGTCTGGGGCTCGGTCCTCTCCACGCCGGCGTACCAGGCGGTGGAGACCGAGATGGCGCCCAAGCTGGCCGCCTTCGGCGACACCATCACGCAGAACGAGCCGCTCTTCCGGCGGCTCGAGGCGGTCTACGCCGCGCGCGAGACGTCCGGCCTCACGCCCGAGCAGCAGCGGCTCACCTGGCTCACCTACACCTCCTTCGTGCGCGCCGGCGCCAAGCTCGACGCGGCGGCCAAGCTGCGCGTGGCCGCGGTGAACGAGCGGCTGGCCCTCCTCTTCACCGCCTTCGGCCAGCACGTGCTGGCCGAGGAGGGGTCGCAGTTCCTCCTGCTGGAGCAGGAGGCCGACCTGGCCGGCCTCTCGCCCGACCTGCGCGCCAGCCTGGCGGCCGCCGCCGAGGCGCACGGCCAGAAGGGCAAGTGGGCCGTCCCGAACACCCGCTCGGCGGTGGAGCCGTTCCTGGCCACCTCGACCCGGCGCGACCTGCGCGAGAAGGTCTGGCGGGCCTTCGTCACCCGGGCCGACCACGGCGACGCCCACGACAACAACAAGGCGGTCGCCGAGATCCTGGCGCTGCGCGCCGAGCGCGCGAAGCTCCTCGGCTACCCGACCCACGCCCACTGGGGCCTGGAGCAGTCGATGGCCAGGACGCCGGAGCGGGCCATGGCGCTCATGGAGGCGGTCTGGCCCGCCGCGGCGGCGCGCGTCCGCGAGGAGGTGGCGGACATGCAGGCGGTGGCCGACAAGGAGCGCGCCGGCCTCACCATCGAGCCCTGGGACTACCGCTTCTACGCCGAGAAGGTGCGCAAGGCGCGCTACGACCTCGACGAGGAGGAGGTGAAGCCCTACCTGCAGCTCGAGCGGCTGCGGGAGGGGATGTTCTGGGTGGCCGGCCAGCTCTTCGACCTGCACTTCACGCCGGCCGCCAAGGTGCCGGTCAACCACCCCGACGTGCGCGTCTGGGAGGTGAAGGACGGCAAGGGGCGCCACGTCGGCCTCTGGTACTTCGACCCGTACGCCCGCCCGGGCAAGCGCTCCGGCGCCTGGATGAGCGCCTACCGCGACCAGGAGAAGCTCGACGGGCCGGTCACCACCATCGTCTCCAACAACGCCAACTTCGTGAAGGGCGCGCCGGGCGCGCCGGTGCTGGTGAGCTGGAGCGACGCCGAGACGCTCTTCCACGAGTTCGGCCACGCGCTGCACGGCCTCTGCTCCGACGTCACCTACCCGTCCCTCTCCGGCACCTCGGTGGCGCGCGACTACGTCGAGTTCCCGTCGCAGCTGCTGGAGCGCTGGCTCGCCACGCCGGAGGTGCTGGGGCGCTTCGCGCGCCACGTGAAGACCGGGAAGCCCATCCCCGCCGCGCTGGTGAAGAAGATCGAGCGGGCGCGCACCTTCAACCAGGGCTTCATCACGCTCGAGTACCTGTCGTCGGCCCTCGTCGACATGAAGGCCCACCTGGCCGGCGCCGCGCCCATCGACCCGGCGGCCTTCGAGAAGGAGACGCTCGGCGCGCTCGGGATGCCGCACGAGCTGGTGATGCGCCACCGGCTGCCGCACTTCCTCCACCTCTTCTCGGGCGACGGCTACGCGGCCGGCTACTACAGCTACCTCTGGGCCGACACCATCAGCGCCGACGCGTACGAGGCCTTCACGGAGGGGAAGGGGCCCTACGACGAGGCGGTGGCGGCCAGGCTGAAGCGCCACGTCTTCTCGGCCGGCAACACCGTCGACCCGGCCGACGGCTACCGCGCCTTCCGCGGCCGCGACCCGGGCATCGGGCCCCTCATGCGCCGTCGCGGCTTCCCGGAGCCGAAGCCGGCCACCCCGGCGGCGCCCGCCCCGGCCGCGAAGTAGGCGCAGCCCGACGCGCGCCGGCCCCTGGATCCGCTGGATCCAGGGGCCGCGCCGCTCCTCGGGCTCGCGGGCGGACGCCTACACGAAGGCGTTGTTCAGGATCTCGCCGAAGCCGCCGCCGCCCGGGACGATGTACTGGTGGTCGTCGAGGCCGCGCTCCTCGTCCCAGCGCGTGCCGGGCACCGTCTCCAGCACGTCAGGCGGCGAGAGGCCGCGGTCGAGCCGGAGGGCGTAGACCGAGACGTCCGGGTGGGCCTTGGTCATCGTCCGCAGGTACTCCGGCGTGACGATGAGGTGGAGGTTGACGATCTTGCGCGGCGTGCCCGGCACCTTCTTCTTGTACGTGTCGATGGCGGTGGCGAGCGAGCCGCCGGTGGCGCCCATCGGATCCGGGAAGAGCAGGAAGGCGCCGTCGACGTCGCCGCCGATCTTCATGCCGCCGATGCCGGCGCCGACCACCTGGTCGTGGTCGCCGAGCATGCGGCTCATGATGATGTGGTCCTGGCGGACCAGCGTCGGGTCGACCGTCTCGTTGAGCAGGTCGTAGGCCACCTGCGACGGCACGGCGCCGGCGCGGGCGATGTTGACGGTCACCACGCGGACCGACGGGTCGATGACCTCGCCCTCGAAGATGGCGCGGGGCGAGGAGTCGATCATCCGGGTCGGCACCGAGACGCGGCGCCGCGGGAACTCGGCCGAGATGACGGTGCGGACCAGGTCCTCGTAGAGGATCCGGACCAGCCGGTTGATGGCCGGCTGGACGGTCCCCTTGGCGCAGAGGGTGGCCAGGTTCCCGAGGCTGTACGGGTTGGCCAGGATGTGGACGTTGGGGCCGTAGCGGTGCTCGATCTCGCTGGCCTTGAAGGGGACGGTGTCGTAGGCGCGGTCACGCATGGCGCGGCAGCATACCCTCGAGCCGGCCGGCGCGGTGGGCCGTCGCCCAGGGGCTCCCGCCGGGGGCCCGCTTGCGCCGGGTGTGCGCGAACGCCTACGCTCTCGCCCTTCGCGCGAGGAGCACGGCATGAGCAGTTGGAGCTGCCGGTATGACCGGAACGGCCTCTGCGGCAAGCTGGACGGCGCCTACTGCCGGCCCGGCATGAAGGGCTGCATCCTCGCCGGCAAGGTGAGCTTCGAGGACGGCGTCGTCCCGTCGCCCGTCTGGCCCCCCGATCACCCGCGATCGAGGCGGCGCGCCGGCGAGGAGCCCGGCGCCGGCGAGTGACCACCGGCGAGACCGGCGCGCCCACCTGGAGCAGCCCGCCGCGACGGCGATCGGAGCCGTGGCGCCCCGTCCGGTCTCCTCGGCTTGCCCGCCTCCGTGGGGTGTGCTCTCGTCCACGCATGGTGAGATCTCGGGCGCTCGCCCTCGGCCTCGTCGTCCTCGCGGGAGCGCTCGGCAGCGGCTGTGCCGTTGGCTACGTCGTCGTCCGCCCCGAGCCGGGACCGCCGGCCGAGGGAGACCGGGCCGACTGGTCGGCCTACACCTTCGCCGTGCGCGGAGCGCCGGGCGAGCTCTCGGCCACACGCGTGCTGCGGCAGCGCCATGGGGTGCTCGACGTGCGACCGGCACCGGGCCCGGCCGGCGCCTTCACGCTCGAGGTGGAGACGAAGGTCGACAGCTCGGTCCCCCCGCCGCTGTTCTTGTTGAGCTTCCTCTCCTTCGCGGCCATCCCCGGCTGGTACGAGGAACGGACGACCTGGTGCTTCATGCTCACCGCGCCCGACGGCGAGACCTTCGACGCCGACGCCGAGACGAGCGACAGGTGGGTTTCCTGGCTGCCGTTCCTCCTCTTCGGCCCGACCCTGCTCGCCTCGCTCAACGGCGGCATGGTGGAGGCAACCCACGAGCAGCGCGACGCGGCGGAAGAGGTCACGGCCCGGTTCCTCGCCTCGGCAGCTGCCTTCGTGAAGGCCCACGGCGCGACCCCGGCGGTGGCGAAGTGAGCCGGCGCGTCCGCACCGCGGCGCTGCTGACCCTGGCCTGCAGCGCGATTGGCTGCGTCCACACCGTGGTGTCGCCGGTGGCGCGGCGTCACC
>DASTGK010000079.1:0-2203 GCA_035719085.1 Anaeromyxobacteraceae bacterium | reverse complement strand
CATCTCCATGTTGCCGCCGCGGTCGAAGTAGCCGACGGCGCCGGCGTAGGGGCCGCGCCGCGCCGGCTCGAGCTCGTCGATGATCTCCATGGCCCGCACCTTGGGCGAGCCGGAGACCGTGCCGGCCGGGAAGCCGGCCCGGAGCACGTCGACGGCGGCGAGGCCCGGGGCGAGCCGCCCCTTCACCTCGGAGACGAGGTGCATGACGTGCGAGTAGCGCTCCACGGTGCGCAGCGCCGTCAGCTCCACCGAGCCGACCGCCGCCACCCGCCCCACGTCGTTGCGGCCGAGGTCGACCAGCATGACGTGCTCGGCGTTCTCCTTCGGGTCGGCGCGCAGCTCCGCCTCGAGCGCCCGGTCCTCCTCCGGCGTGGCGCCGCGCTTGCGCGTGCCGGCGATGGGGCGCAGCGTCACCTCGCCGTCCTCCAGCTTCACCAGCGTCTCGGGCGAGCTGCCGACGAGCGCCCGCTCGCCGTCCTGCAAGTAGAAGAGGTAGGGCGACGGGTTGACGCGGCGCAGCGCCCGGTAGATCTCGAAGGGCGGCACCGAGACCTCGGCGTCGAAGCGCTGCGAGAGGACGATCTGCTGGCAGTCGCCGGCCCTGATGTACTCCTTGGCCCGCTCCACCGCCGCCAGGTAGGCCTTCTTGGAGACGCGCGGCCGGAGCACCGCCGGGCGCGCCGCCTTGCGGGCCCGCCGGTCGGCGAGCGGCCGGGCCAGCGCCTTCACCCGGGCCGAGAGCCGCCGCACCGCCGCCGCCCACAGGGCGCGCGGGTCGTCGCCGAAGTCGCAGCGCACCTCCTGGATGAGGTGGAGCGAGTGGCGCACGTTGTCGAAGGCGACGATCTCGTCGTAGTCGCCGAGCAGCACGTCGGGGAAGCCGAGCTCGTCCGCCTTGGAGATGGGGACGCGCGGCTCGAAGAGCTTCACCGCGTCGTAGGCCACGTGGCCGACGAGCCCGCCCGAGAAGCGCGGCGTGCCCGGCACGCGCACCGCGGTGTGGCCGGCCAGGGCGGCGCGGATGGCGTCGATGGGGTCGGCGGCGTCGCCCAGCTTCCAGCGCAGCACGCGCCGCGGGCCGGCGCCGAGGAAGCTGAAGCGGGCGCTCCGCTCGCCGCCCTCCACCGACTCGAGCAGGAAGGCGTGGCGCTGGCCGCGGGCCAGCTTGAGGAAGGCCGAGACCGGGGTCTCGGTGTCGGCGTCCACCTCGACGCGCACCGGCACGGCGCGCCCGGGACGGCAGAGCTTCAGGAAGGTCGGGAGGTCCGGCTGCGGGCGCACGTCAGCGCCAAAGAAACACCGTCATGCCGTCACCCGCCGCGCAGGTCCCGCGATCTCGGTGACGTCCTTCTCCACGATCTTGTTGGCTCGGTCCACCAGCACCACCGTCGGCTTGAAGGTGCGCGCCTCCGCCTCGTCGACCTCGGCGAAGGTGGCCAGGATGACGAGGTCGCCCGGCTTGTTGAGGTGGGCGGCCGCGCCGTTGATGCAGATGATGCCGCTGCCGCGCTCGCCCTTGATGGCGTAGGTCTGCAGGCGCGTGCCGCGGGTGATGTTCCAGACGTGGACCGCCTCGTACTCCAGGATGCCGGAGGCGTCGAGCAGGTCCTCGTCGATGGTCACCGAGCCCTCGTAGTCGAGGTCGGCGTGCGTCACGGTGGCGCGGTGAATCTTCGCCTTGAAGAAGGTCCGGCGCATGGGGGAGGTTCTTCTTACCCGCTCGCGGACCCCGCCGCAAGGCCGGGGGGCGCCGCCTGACCCGGCGGCGGGAGCGGCGGCGCGGCCTCTCAACGCCGCTCGGCGAGCCAGGTCCGCACCTGGTCGCGCAGCTCCTGGGGCTGGAACGGCTTCTGGAGCTGCGGGTTGGGGCTCTGCTCCAGGAACTGGCGCGCCCGGTCGGTGAAGGCGCCGCCGGTCATGAAGACGATGCGCCGCCCGAGGCCGGGCCGCCGCTCCGCCACCGCGGCGTGCAGGTCCATGCCGGTGAGCTGCGGCATCATCAGGTCGCAGAGCACCAGGTCGAAGGGCGGGCCGTCGCCGAGGAGCCGGCCGAGCGCCTCGCGCGGATCGGTGAGCGCCACCACCTCGTGGGCCGACAGCAGCCGCCGGATGGTGGAGCCGATGAGCGCCTCGTCGTCGACCACCAGGATGCGCGCCCGCGTCCCCTCCGGGCGTGGCCGCGGCGCGGCCGGGCGGGCCGGCT
>DASTGK010000078.1:0-5122 GCA_035719085.1 Anaeromyxobacteraceae bacterium | reverse complement strand
GCCGGCGCGCTCGAGGCGCTCGATCGGCTCGCCGAGCCGGCCGGCGCCTACTGGGCCCGGCGCGCCGGGCTGCGCTGGACCTGACGCTCGCCGGGAGCGGCGCGGCGCCGGTCGCGGGGGTGTTGCCCGCGCCGGCCGCCTCCGCTAGAACGGACGCGCCTCCAATCAAGTGAAGGACCCATGATCGAGCTGCACCAGCTGACCAAGGACTTCCACGCCGCCGCCGGGCCGGTGCGCGTGCTCGACGGCGTCTCCCTCTCCGTCCGCGCCGGCGAGATCTTCGGCATCATCGGCCGGAGCGGCGCGGGCAAGAGCACGCTCGTCCGCTGCGTCAACCTCCTCGAGCGCCCCACCGCGGGGCGGGTGGTGGTGGGCGGCCAGGACCTGACCGGCCTCGAGGGCGCGGCGCTGCGCCGGGCGCGCCACGCCATCGGGATGATCTTCCAGCACTTCAACCTGCTCTCGTCGCGCACCGCGCTCGACAACGCCGCCCTGCCGCTCGAGCTGGCCGGCGCCTCCAGGGCCGAGGCGCGCGCCGCCGCCCAGCCGCTCCTCGAGCTCGTCGGGCTCGCCGGCAAGCAGGGGCGCTACCCGGCCGAGCTCTCCGGCGGCGAGAAGCAGCGCGTCGGCATCGCCCGCGCGCTCGCCTCCAAGCCCAAGGTGCTCCTCTGCGACGAGGCCACCTCGGCGCTCGACCCCGAGACCACCCGCGCCATCCTGGCGCTGCTGCGCGACATCAACCGGCAGCTCGGGCTCACCATCGTGCTCATCACCCACGAGATGCAGGTGGTGAAGGAGATCGCCCAGCGCGTGGCGGTGCTCGACCACGGCCGGGTGGTGGAGGAGGGGACGGTCTTCGACGTCTTCACCTCGCCGCGCACCGAGGTGGCGCGCGCCTTCGTGCGCGACGTGGTGGACCGCGAGCTGCCCCCGGGGCTGGCGGAGCGGATCGCGCCCCCGGGCCAGGCGGGCGGCAACGCCGTGATCCGCATCGTCTTCACCGGCCCCTCGGCCCACGAGCCCATCGTCGCCGAGGCGGTGCGCCGCTTCGGCATCCTGCTCAACATCCTGCACGGCTCCATCGACTCGATCCAGGGCGAGGCCTACGGCCACCTGCTCGTCGAGGCGAGCGGGCGCGCCGAGGACGTCCAGGCCGCCCTCGACTGGATCCGCGGCGCCAACCTGAAGGTGGAGGTCATCGGTCATGTCGTCGGCGATGCTCGGGCTGTTGCTTGACGCCCTCCTCGAGACGCTGCTCATGGTGGCGATCTCGTCGGGGCTCTCCGCGGCCGTGGGCGTGCCGCTCGGCGTCGTCCTCGTCGCCACCGGGCCGGGCCACGTGCTGGAGCGGCCGCTCCTCCACCGCGCGCTCGGCGCCGTGGTGAACGCCGGCCGCTCCGTCCCCTTCATCATCCTGCTCGTGGCCATCATCCCGCTGACGCGCCTCGTGGTCGGCACCTCCATCGGCACCGCCGCGGCCATCGTGCCGCTCACCATCGCCGCCATCCCGTTCGTGGCCCGGCTCGCCGAGGCGGCGCTGCGCGAGGTGGACCACGGCCTCGTCGAGGCGGCCCAGTCGATGGGCGCCTCGCCCTGGCAGGTGGTGACGAAGGTGCTCGTGCCGGAGGCGCTGCCGGGGCTGGTGGCGGCGCTCACCATCACGGTGGTGACGCTCATCTCCTACTCGGCCATGGCCGGCGCCGTGGGCGGCGGCGGGCTCGGCGACCTCGGCATCCGCTACGGCTACCAGCGCTTCCGGCCGGAGGTGATGGCGGCGGTGGTGGTGGTGCTCATCGTCCTGGTGCAGGGCGTCCAGTCGCTCGGCGACCGGCTCGCCCGCCGGCTCAACAAGCGGCTCCGGGCGCGGGCGCAGCAGGCGTAGGGCCAGGAGGAACTCTTCCTCTCGTTGCGCGCTGGCTCCATTCCGATGGCGACCGGTGCCTCTCGGTCGGGTCCGGCCGTCGCGGCCGGCTGGCGGCCCGGGTCTTGGCCGGGCGTGATCCGCTCACCGGCACCGATCGCTCCGGCCTCGCGGAACGCGCCGGTGTCGCTCACCCGGCGCTGCGCACCGGACGAGCGTCACGAGCAGCGACCGCTGCGGCTGACGTACTTGGCTGCGTCCGAGTCCGAAACGCCCGGCGCCGCTGGCGCTCGCCGCGACAGCCGGCCCCGCCCTACGGCGGTTGAGTCGGCGGGCGGAAGACGAACGCCTTCCCGTAGTGGTCCCGGGTGTGAGGGTCGGACGTCGAGCTCTTGCGCAGCCACCTCGCAGCGCCCGTCAGCCGCAGCGACGTGGCTCGGCGCGGGTGAGCGGAGGCCGCCTCGTGGAGCGGCGCCGATGAGCCAGTGACCGCCTCGGCGCGCCGTGGGTGCCTGTCCGCGCGCGACGCTGTCTGAAGCTGCGGGCCCGCGCAGCGGGATACCCGCAGCGAGTTCGGCGCGCGCGGCGATGCGAGCAGCCCGGCGCGCGACGAGGCCTGCGAGCAATCGCCCGCGCCGCGGAGCGCCAGCGGCCGGAGTCCACCCGCGTCGAGCCCGAGCGGAGGGGCGGCGACCGCGCGCTCTTGGAGGGAAGCAGCTCGGCCCCGACCAGCCCGCCGGAGGACGGGCCGGCCGGGGCCGGGCTCACCTGCACGGATGCCGAGCGACTAGAAGCCGGGGACGACGACGCCCGGGTACCTGGTGGCGATGTACTTCCGCACCTCGTCCGAGTGGTAGGCGGCGACGAGCTTCTTCACCCACGCCTTCTCCTTGTCGGCCTGGCGGACGACGAGGAGGTTGACGTAGGGGGACTCCTTCGCCTCGCGGGCGATGGCGTCCTTGGCCGGGTCGAGCTTCCCCTGGATGGCGAAGTTGGTGTTGATGACGGCGGCGTCGACGTCCGGCAGGAAGTGGGGCAGCTGCGCCGCGTCGGCCTCGACGATCTTGAGCTTCTTCGGGTTCTCGACGATGTCGGCGACGCTCGGCGTGATGCCGGAGCCGGGGGCGAGCTTGAGGACGCCCTGGGCCTGGAGCAGCAGCAGCGCGCGCCCGCCGTTCGACGGGTCGTTGGGGATGGCCACCTTGCCGCCCGCGGGGAGTTGGGGATGGCCACCTTGCCGCCCGCGGGGAGCTGGGCGAGCGACTTCAGCTTCTTCGAGTAGACGCCGATGGGGAAGACGATGGTCTTCGCCACGCCCACGATCTTGTAGCCGCGGTCCTTCACCTGCTGGTCGAGGTAGGGCTGGTGCTGGAACGAGTTGACGTCGAGGTCGCCGACGTCGAGCGCCGGGTTGGGCAGCGTGTAGTCGGAGAACTCGAAGACCTTCACCTCGATGCCGTCCTTGGCGAGCTGCTTCTTCACGATCTCGGCGATCTCGGCGTGCGGGCCGTTCTCGACGCCGAGCTTCACGACCTCGGCGGCGGAGGCCCGGGGCGCCGCGAGGGCGAGGGCCAGGGTGGCGACGGCGAGGCGGAGCGACTGGAGCTTCATGGTCCTTCCTTGTCTCGGTGGGTGGTCCGGTGCGGAACGAGCGGCATCCTAGATAGCAGACGACCCTCCTGTCAAACGGAAACGCAGGACGAGCGCCAGCAGCCGCGAAGACGACCTAAATACAGGTGTTCCCGTATGACGGAGGCGGCGTCTAATCGAGCGGACGAACGCTACCCGACCGGCACGAGCGCGCCCTCGGGCAGCGCCGGGCGCCCCGCCGCCAGCCAGGGCGGCACCGGCAGCGACTTCGACCGCAGGAACTCCGCGTTGAAGAGGCGCGAGGCGTAGCGCGTGCCCGAGTCGCAGAGCACGGTGACGACGACGTGGCCGGGCCCCAGCTCGCGCGCCAGCCGCACCGCGCCCGCCACGTTGATGCCCGAGGAGGAGCCGAGCACCAGCCCCTCCTGCGCCACCAGGTCGAAGACCGTCTGCACCGTCTCCACGTCCGGGATCTGCCAGCTGAAGTCGGGGCGGAAGCCCTCCAGGTTGGCGGTGATGCGCGCCTGGCCGATCCCCTCGGTGATGGAGCTCCCCTCGGCCTTGAGCTCGCCGTCGGTGTAGAAGGCGTGGAGCGCCGCGCCCGGCGGGTCGGCGAGGCCGATCTTCACCGCCGGGTTGCGCTCGCGCAGCGCCGCGGCCACGCCGGCCAGCGTGCCGCCGGTGCCGACGGCGCTGACGAAGCCGTCCACCTTGCCGTCGGTCTGGCGCCAGATCTCCGGGCCGGTGGTCTCGTAGTGGCCCTGCCGGTTGGCCACGTTGTCGAACTGCTGGGCCCAGACGGCGCCGTTCGGCTCGGTCCGGGCCAGCCGCTCGGCCACCCGCTGCGCCACGTGGACGTAGTTGTTCGGGTTCTTGTAGGGGACGGCCGGCACCTCGTGGAGGGTGGCGCCGCCGAGCCGGAGCGTGTCCTTCTTCTCCTGGCTCTGCGTCTCCGGGATGACGATGACCGTCCGGTAGCCGCGGGCGTTGCCCACCAGGGTCAGGCCGATGCCGGTGTTGCCGGCGGTCCCCTCCACGATGACCCCGCCGGGCCGGAGCAGGCCGCGCCGCTCGGCGTCGAGCACGATGGCCAGGGCGGCCCGGTCCTTCACCGAGCCCCCCGGGTTGAGGAACTCCGCCTTGCCGAGGATCTCGCAGCCGGTCAGCTCGCTGAGGCGGCGCAGCCGGAGGAGGGGCGTGTTGCCGATGGTGGGGACGAAGCCGTCTCGGGTGTCCATGCGTGAACCCCATAGCCCGCGCCGCCCGCGGCCGCCCTGGAACCGGCGCGGGCCGGGCGGCTACCGCGAGGCCTTGAAGGCCTCCTCGAAGTCCTCCTTGATGTCCTCGATGTGCTCCAGGCCCACCGAGACGCGGATCAGGTCGGGGGTCACGCCGGCGGTCTTCTGCTCGGCCTCGCTGAGCTGCGAGTGGGTGGTGGTGGCCGGCTGGATGACCAGCGTCTTGGCGTCGCCCACGTTGGCCAGGTGGCTGGCCAGCTTGACGTTGTCGATGAACTTGCGGCCGGCGTCGCCGCCGCCCTTGATGCCGAAGGAGAGGACGCCGCCGAAGCCGTTCCTGAGGAGCTGCCTGGCCCGCTCGTGGTGCTTGTGGCTCGGCAGGCCGGGGTAGAGCACCCAGGCCACCTGGGGGTGCTTCTCCAGCCACTGGGCC
>DASTGK010000077.1:0-8004 GCA_035719085.1 Anaeromyxobacteraceae bacterium | reverse complement strand
CTCCCCCCGCCGGGCGGGCTCGGCGTGCGGCGCACGGCGCTCTCGGCGGCGCTCCTCGAGCGCGCCCGCGAGGCGGGGGCCGAGGTGCGCGAGGCCGAGGCGCTCGACCACCGGCGCGGCGAGGCCGAGGTCTCGGTCGCGACCACCCACGGCCCGGTGCGGGCGCGGCTCCTCGTCGGCGCCGACGGGCTGGCCTCGCGGGTGCGCCGGCGCGAGGGGCTCGACGCCCCGGCCGCCGGCCCGGCCCGCTTCGGCCTGCGGCGCCACCTCGCCCGGGCCGCCTGGACCGACGCCGTCGAGGTGCACCTCGGCGACCGGGTCGAGGCCTACGTCACGCCGGCCGGGGCCGGACGGATCGGCGTCGCCTTCCTCTTCGAGGGGCGGGCGCCGGGCGGCTGGGAGGCGCTGCTCGGGCGCTTCCCGCGACTCGCGGCCAGGCTCGACGGGGCCTCGGCCGCCTCGGAGGACCGCGGCGCCGGCCCGCTCGCCCGCTCCGCCCGCGCCCGGGTGCTCGACCGGCTGGTGCTCCTCGGCGACGCCGCCGGCTACCTCGACGCCATCGCCGGCGAGGGGCTCTCGCTGGCGCTCGGCTGCGCCGCCGACCTGGCCGCGCTCGCTCCCGACGCGCTGGCCCGCGGCGCCACCCGCGAGGCGCTGCTCGCCTACGAGCGGGCCTGGCGCCGGCGGTACCTGCCGTACGCCGCCTGGACTCGGCTCCTCCTCGCGGTCGCCCGCCGGCCGGCGCTCCGGCGGCGGCTCCTCGCGCTCGCCGAGCGGAGGCCGCGACCGCTCGAGCGGCTGGTCGCGGCGGCGGTGGGGTGAGGCGGTGGGTCAGTACCCGCCGCCGACCGGTACGGTGATGACGGTGATGGTGCCGACGGCGGTCGAGGGGTCGCCGCTCGTGTGGTAGCTGCACGTGCCGAGCGTCGGCATGGCGACCGCGGTGCTCGCCGCGCCGGCGGCGAGCGGGGTCGTCATGTCGATCTCGCTGCAGGCGCCGTTCGAGTCGATCTGCACCGGCGCGCCGGTGTTGTTCTGGAAGTGGACGGTGCCGCCCTGGCAGACGTTGATGGCCGACGGGTTGGCGACCACGGGCGCGGTGCCCGTCAGCGTGACGACGCCGGCGTTGAAGCAGCCGAGACCTCCGCCACCCCCGCCGCCGCCGCAGGCGGCGAGGAGGAGGAGGGCGACCGGGAGGGCGCCGAGCACGAGGTGGGCCAGCCGGAGCGGTGAGCGGACGCGGGTGTGCATCGACGACCCCAATCCTCCCTTGGAGTACGGGGCTGCACATACGCGCCGGCCGGCGACGCCGCCCGACCAATTCGAGACGGCCCGGCGGGGGAGAGCGAGGAGCGCGGCTAGCCCAGGTAGGCGGCCAGCACCCGCTCGTCCCGGCCGAGGTCGGCCGGCGTCCCCTCGATCACGATCCGGCCGCGCTCCATGACGTAGGCGTGGTCGGCCACCTCGAGGGCCGCCCGGGCGAACTGCTCCACGAGCAGCATGGTCATGCCCTCGGCCTTGAGCCGGACGATGGTGCGGAAGACCTCCTGCACGATCACCGGCGCGAGCCCCATCGACGGCTCGTCGAGCAGCATCACCTTGGGCCGGGCCATGAGCGCGCGGCCGATGGCCAGCATCTGCTGCTCGCCGCCGGAGAGGGTGCCGGCCAGCTGCCCGCGCCGCTCGGCGAGGCGCGGGAAGAGGTCGTAGACGCGCTCCAGGTCGGGCGCGGCCCGCCGCCGGAAGCCGAAGAAGCGCGGCAGCAGGCGGAAGGCGCCGAGCAGGAGGTTGTCCTCGACGCTGAGCGGGGCGAAGACCTTGCGCCCCTCGGGCGAGTGGGCCAGGCCGAGCCGGGCCACCCTGGCGGCGCCCAGCCCCTGCACCGGCCGGCCGTCGAGCAGCACCTCGCCCCGGGTCGGCGTGACGAGGCCGGAGATGGCGCGCATGGTGGTGGTCTTGCCGGCCCCGTTGGCGCCGATGAGCGCCACCACCTGGCCCTGGCGCACCTCGAGCGAGGTGCCCACGAGCACCTCGGCCAGCCCGTAGCCTGCGTGGAGATCCTTCACCTGGAGCATCGCGTCTCCCTCGTCACCCGGCGGCCGGCGCGCTGGCCGCCCCGCCGTCGGGCGTCGCGCCGCCCAGGTAGGCCGCCACCACCTTGGGGTCGCGCTTCACCGCCTCGGGCCGCCCCTCGGCGATGACGTGGCCGCCGTCGAGCACCGTCACCACGTCGCACAGCTCGGTCACCACGTCCATGTGGTGCTCGATGAGCACGATGGTCACGCCGCGCTGGTGGATGCGCCGCACCATCTCCACCTGGCGGACCACGTCGGGGCGGGCCAGGCCGGCGGCCGGCTCGTCGAGCACCAGCAGCTCCGGCTTGCGCGCCAGCGCCCGCGCCAGCTCGAGGAAGCGCTGGTTGCCGTAGGTGAGGTCCTTCACCGGCGTGCGCGCCTCCCCCGCCAGCCCCACCAGCTCGAGGAGCGCCAGCGCCTCGGCCTGCGCCCGCCGCTCCTCGGCGCGGCCGAGCCCCAGCACCACGAGCGGCAGCGGCACCCGGTAGACGCCGCGCAGCGCCACCATGACGTTCTCGAGCGCGGTCATGCCGGAGAAGAGCTGCAGGTTCTGGAAGGTGCGCGCCCCGCCGGACTGGGCGGCGCGGTAGAGGCTGCCGCGCGGCAGCGGCCGGCCCCGCAGCAGCATCTCGCCGCCGCTCGGCGTGTAGAGGCCGGAGATGACGTTGACGAGCGTGCTCTTGCCCGAGCCGTTCGGGCCGATGAGGCCGTGGACGGTGCCGGCGCGCACCGTGAGGTCGACGCCGTCCACCGCCTTCACGCCGCCGAAGTGGCGCCGCAGCCCCTCGAGCACGAGGAGCGGCGCGCCGTCGGGCCGCCGCGGCGGGAGCACCTCGTCGAGCGGGGCGGCCGGCGGGAGCGGCGGCGGGGCCACGCGGAAGAGGCGGGCCAGCGCGCCCGAGGCGAAGCCCATGAGCCCCTCGGGCAGCCCCACCACCACCGAGAAGAGCATCAGGGCGAAGATGGCCTTGCGCCAGTCCTCGGTGTTCTGGACCAGGAAGGCGCCGGCCACCAGGGCGCCGGTGGCCACCACCGGGGCGACGGCCTGGAAGGGCCGGCTGGTGCGCCGCGCCAGGCCGCGCGCGCCGGCGAGCAGCGCCACCGCGAAGCCGGCCACCGCGAAGGCGCGGAAGAGGCCGACGTTGGAGAGCAGGTTGGGGAGCAGCGCCACCAGCGACGCCCCCACCACCGCGCCCCACAGGCTCTTGCGCCCGCCGAGCACCACGCCGAGCAGGAGGATGACGGTCAGCTCGTAGACGAAGCTGTGGGGCTGCAGGTACTGGAAGTTGAAGGCGTAGAGCGCCCCGGCCACGCCGCCCAGGCCCGAGCCGAAGGCGAAGGCCGCCACCTTGTGGAAGTAGGTGCCGACGCCCATGGCGTCGGTGGCGATGGGGCTGTCGCGCAGCGCCTCGAAGGCCCGCCCCCACTGCGAGGAGAGCAGGTTGCGCATCATCCACCAGACCACCGCCAGCAGCAGCAGGCAGAGCCAGAAGAAGTCGCGGGCCGAGAGGGCGTGGCCGAGCAGCGGCGGCCGCACGATCGAGAGCCCCTGCGCGCCGTTGGTGAGCCACTCCAGCTCGTTGAGGGTGGTGGAGGAGAGCGCGGTGAAGGAGAGCGTGGCGAGGGCGAACTGCGGCCCCTCGAGCCGCAGCGCCGGCACCGCCAGGAGCGCGCCCACCAGCGTGCAGAAGCCGCCGGCCAGGAAGAGCGAGAGCGGGATCCCCAGGCCGTAGCGGGTGGCGCCGATGCCGGCCACGTAGGCGCCCAGGCCGAGGAAGGCGGCCTGCGCCAGGTTGACCTGGCCCAGGTAGCCGACGGTGACGTCGAGGCCGATGAGCAGGATGCCGTAGATGGCGAGCAGCGTGAGGAGGCCGAGGGCGTAGGGGCTGTGCACCGCCAGCGGCAGCGCCGCCAGCAGGGCGAAGAGGGCCAGCTCGGCGCCGCGGACGAGGAGGAGTCGCTTGAGCACGGGCGTCAGACCTTCCGGATGACGGCCTTGCCGAAGAGGCCGGTTGGGCGCACCGCCAGCGCCAGGATGAGCAGGACGAGGCCGGGCGCCTCGCGCCAGCCGGAGCCGATGTAGAGGCTGGCGAGCCCCTCGAGCGCGCCGAGGAAGAGCCCCACCACCACCACGCCGAAGCCCGACTCCAGCCCGGCCACCACCGCCACCGAGAAGGCCTTCAGGATCATGGCCGACGCCATGGTCGGGCCGACGGTGGTGATGGGGGAGACGAGGATGCCGGCCAGCGCCGCCACGCCGCCGGAGAGGGCGTAGGAGAGCATGACGGTGCGGGTGGCCGAGATGCCCATGAGCTCGCCGGCGTCGCGGTCGGCCGAGACCGCCTCGAAGGCCTTGCCGAGGAGCGTGCGCCGCTTGAAGAGCTCGACGAGCCCCATCACCGCGAGCACGCCCACCAGAACCGAGAGCTCGAGGCCGGTGACGTCCACGCCGAGGACGTGGATGGGGTCGGACGGGATGGGGGTGGGGAAGGGCCGGTCGTCGCGCCCCCAGACGTTCTCGGCCATGGAGAAGAGGAACAGGCCGGAGATGATGGTGAGGAGGATCCAGCCCTCGCTCTTCTGCTCGAGCGCCAGCCGCACCGCCGCCCGCTCCACCGCGAGGCCGAGCAGCGCGCCGAAGGCGAGGCCGAGCAGCACCACCACGCCGTAGGGCAGGCCGGTGCCGAGGAGCGACAGGGTGACGAAGGCGGAGACCATCACCACCTCGCCCTGCCCGAAGTTGATGCTCTTCGAGGTGGCGAAGGTGAGCTGGAAGCCGTAGGCGACCAGGGCGTAGACGAGCCCCATGAGCGCGCCGCTGACGGCGATCTGCAGGATGACCTGGAGGGGCACGCGGGCCTCGTCGAGCGCGGGGGAGGGGAGGCGGCCGGCGCCGCCTCCCCGGAGCGGACCGAGGCTACTTGGCGCCGCGCCGCTGCAGGCGTGTCTTGTCGGCCTCGTTGGCGAAGACGACGCGGCCGTCCTTCACCATGCCCATGACCACCTGATCGCGCCGGAAGGCCTCGTGCGAGGTGACGTCGGTCGGATCCCACTTGCGGTAGGGCCTCTCCCAGCGGGCGATGACGCCCTCCACCGGCTCCTTGAGGCTCTCCAGGGCGTCGCGGATCTTGCGGCTGTCGGTCGAGCCGGCCTGCTTCACGGCGGCGGCGAAGACCAGCACGGCGTCGTAGCCCTGGGCCGCGGCCACCGCCGAGGGGATGCGGCTCACGCCGTAGGCCTTGTGGTAGGCGTCGATGAAGGCCTTGGCGCGGGCGTTGATCGGCTCCTCGATGAAGGTCTGCGGCATCAGGGTGCCGTTGCCGTTCGCGCCGGCGTTGTCGATGTAGTTGGACATCGAGAGCGTCCAGCCGCCGATGAGCGGGATCTTCATCCCCAGCTTGGCCATGCCGTTCGAGACCGCCGCCTCCTCGGGCCCGATGGCCCAGATGAGGATGGCCTGCGCGCCGAGCGCCTTGGCCTTGAGCAGCTGGGCGGTCATGTCCTTGTCGCCGATCTTGAACTTCTCCTGCGTCAGCACGGTGAGCTTCTCGCCCTGCAGCTTGATCTGCCTCAGCAGGTCGTCGCGCCCGGAGACGCCGTAGTTGGTGTCGTCGTGGAAGATGGCCACCTTGGTGAGGCCGCGGGCGATGGCCTCGGCCACCACCAGCTCGGCCTGCACCGCGTCGTGGGCGGCGAAGCGGAAGATGAAGAGCTCCTTCGGGCCGGGCGCGTCGGGCTTGTCGATCCACTGCGTCATCGAGGCCGAGCCGGCCGCCGGGCAGATGATCTTGGTGATGCCCTTCTCCTGCAGGTGCTTGTCGCCGGCCATGACGACGCCGGTGTTGACGCTGCCGATGACGCCGGAGAGGTCCGGCATGGCGGCCAGCTCCTGGGCGATGAGGGCGCCGCGCTCGTTCTTGGCCTCGTCGTCGCGCTCGACGACCTCGATCTTGAGCTTCTTCGGGCCGACCTGGATGCCGCCGGCGGCGTTGATCTCGGCGATGGCCAGCTTGGCGCCGTCGCGCGTCGATCCCCCCATCGGCGCGGAGCCGCCGGAGAAGGGGCCGGTGAGGGCGATCTTGATCGTGTCGGCCCCGAGCGCCGGCAGGGCGGCGGCGCAGAGGAGCACGGCGAGGAACCTACGCATGGGAGTCACCTCGGGGGCGGAGGACGCTGGGTGAACGAGCAGGTCTGGGTGTCTTGCGGCTTGCCCGACAGCGTCGCACGGCTTCGTGCTCCGCCCCCACGGCCCCTCTCGGGGCGCTGGGTCGGGGGCGCCTCGCCCGAGGGGCCGCGCACCCCCCGGCGCGGGTCGAGCGTCGACCGCGGGCGGACTCGAGGCTAGGATCGCGGCTCATCTTCGGAGGCACCACAATGCGCACCACCGTGCTCGGCGCTGGATCCTGGGGGACCGCCCTCGCTTCGCTGCTCGCAGGCAAGGGCTACCCCGTCACCGCCTGGGACAAGGACGCCGCCGTCCTCGCGGACATCGGCAAGAACCACCGGAACGAGCGGTACCTGCCCGGCGTCACGCTCTCGCCCAACCTCCACGCCAGCCCCGACATCGTGAAGGCGCTCGAGGGGGCCGAGCTGGTGGTCCTGGCCGTCCCCTCGCACGCGGTGCGGGCCGTGGTCATCGAGATGAAGCGCCACGTCCACGCCGGCACGCCCATCGTCTGCGTCGCCAAGGGGATCGAGCAGGAGACGCTCATGACCATGAGCGAGGTGCTGGAGGACGTCCTGCCGGTGCCGCTCCACCCCTACGTCGCCGTCCTCTCCGGCCCCTCCTTCGCCAAGGAGGTGGCGCGCGGCCTGCCCACCGCGGTCACGGTGGCGGCCCGCTGGGAGCGCGTCGCCCGCCAGGTGCAGGACGCCTTCCACACCAAGTCGTTCCGCCCCTACACGAGCGGCGACGTGGTCGGCTGCGAGATCGGCGGCTGCGTCAAGAACGTGGTGGCCATCGCCGCCGGCGCCTCCGACGGCTTCGGCTTCGGCGCCAACGCCCTCGCCGCCCTCGTCACCCGCGGCCTGGCCGAGATCACCCGGCTCGCCGTGAAGAAGGGGGCCAACCCGCTCACCCTCTCCGGCCTGGCCGGCCTCGGCGACCTCGTCCTCACCTGCTCGTCCGACCTGTCGCGCAACCGGACCGTCGGCCGGGGGCTCGCCGCCGGCAAGACCGTCGAGCAGATCCAGCAGGAGATCGGCCAGGTGGCCGAGGGCGTGCGCAACGCCCGCTCCACGCTCGACCTGGCCCGGCGCCTCGGCGTCGAGATGCCCATCACCGAGGCCATCTACCAGGTGCTCTACGAGAAGCTCGACGCGCGCGAGGCGGTCACCCGGCTCATGATGCGCGAGACCAAGGCGGAGATCTGACCGCGCAGCTGGAGGAGCGGCCGCGCCGGCGCGGCGCTCCCATCGCCCCGTGACGCCGCTCCGCTCCGGCCGCATCACCTTCGCCCTCTCCGGCTTCGCCGCGCTCGCCGTGGCGGTGACGGGCGGCCTGCTCCTGTGGCGCTACCGCGAGGCGACGCTCGACGCCGCCGCCGAGCGGGAGGCGGTGCTGGTGCGGGCGCGGGCCGAGGAGATCGGCGGCGAGCTGCGGGCGCTGGTCGACGAGGTGGTCCGGCTCTCGCGCCTCGCCGAGGTGGACCTCGCCGACGGCAACCTCGAGCCGGAGAAGGTGGTGCTGCGCGCCGCCCGCCGCGACAGCGCCCTCTTCTCCGCCTCCATCGCCATCCTCGACGCCCACGGCGACGTGGCCTGGGCCGAGCCGCCCGGCGCCCGCCCGTCGGGCCCGGGCCAGGCGCTCCTCGGGCTGGCCCGCGGCCGCACCAGCCCCGCCCTGCGCTACCTGCCGGGCGAGATCGCCGTGGCCGCGCCGGTGGCGGGGCAGGGGGCCATCGTCGCCATCGTCGACGCCGGCCGCGAC
>DASTGK010000076.1:0-2531 GCA_035719085.1 Anaeromyxobacteraceae bacterium | reverse complement strand
GCCAGGAACTGGCCGTGGTCGCCGGGCTGGCCCTTCCGCTGCGCGTGCACCCGCGACGCCGCGGCCGAGCGGTGGTGGCCGTCGGCCACGTAGAGCGCCGGCACCTCGCGGAAGAGCGCCTCGAGCCGCGCGGCCACGTCCTCGGGCACCACCCAGAGCTTGTGCTCCACCTCGTCCCTGGTGACGAGGTCATACTCGGGCCGGCCCGCCATCACCTCGCCGACGGCGGCGTCGATGGCCGGGCGCGCCCGGTAGGTGAGGAAGACCGGCTCGTCGTGGGCCGAGAGCGTGTCGATGTGCCGGACGCGGTCGTCCTCCTTGTCGGCGCGCGTCTTCTCGTGCTTCTTCACGAGGTCGCGGTCGTACTCGTCCACCGAGGCGCAGGCGACGAGGCCCGCCTGCCGGTGGTTCCCCATCTTCTGCGCGTAGACGAAGAAGCGCGGCCCGGCCTCCGGGACCAGCACGCCGCGCCGCGTGAGCTCGTCGAGGTTCTTCTTCCCCTGGGCGTAGACGGCGTCGGCGTGCTCGTCGGTCCCCTCCGGCAGGTCGATCTCCGGCCGCGACACGCGCAGGAAGCTGTCGGCGTTGCCGGCGGCGAGCGCCCGCGCCTCGCGGGTGTTGACCACGTCGTACGGCGGCGAGGCGACCCGCTCCGCCAGGGCGGCGGGCGGACGGAGGGCTCGGAACGGGCGGAGGATGGCCATCGGGGGCTCCGGGGTGCTGCGGTGGAGGGGCGGATCTATCAGACGGGGCGGCCGCGGGCGATCACGCCGACGAGCGTGTCGATCTCCACCGGCTTCGCCAGGTGGAGGTCGAACCCGGCGTCGAGCGCCTCGCGCCGATCCTGCTCGCGCGTGTAGCCGGTCATGGCGACCAGGTAGGGGCCCGCCCCGTGCCGGGCGCGGATGCGGCGGGCCACCTCGAGGCCGTCGATGTCGGGGAGCCCCACGTCCACGAGGACCACCTCGGGGGAGACGGCGGCCACGGCCTCGACCCCTCCGAGCCCGGTGGCCACGGCCACGACGCGGTGGCCGTGCAGCTCGAGGAGCTCGGTGAGCGCCTCGCGCACGTCCTCGGAGTCCTCCACCAGGAGGACGGATCGCGCTGCCCCCTTCGCCGGCACGCCTAGCCCCAGAGCTTGTCCTCGCGCCCCTTCAGCATCTTCCCGCAGATGGCGCAGACCTTGGTGCTGCCGCCGGCCGCGGCCGCCCGCCCGTCGGGGTAAGTGTGCTCGCAGCCCTCGAGCACCTTCCCCTGCTCGGCGCGGAGCTCCGCGAGCATCGCCTCGAGCCGGGCGATGACGCTGCGGAGCACTTCGTGGCGAGCCAACCGTTCCGCCTGGGTCACGCGCGTGCTCCTTTCGCCGGGTGCCGGAGAGCAGCATACCGGCGTGGTGGCGGCCTGTCGCGGCGCGAGCGACGACGCCCCTTGGGGGCCCTGGGCGTGGTAGAACCCACCCCGCTCAAGGGAGGATTCATGCGGACTCACGCCGTCCCCGCCGTCCTGGTCGCCGTCCTGGCCGCGGCGCCCGTCGCGGCCCTCGCCGCGCGCAAGCCGGCCCCCGTCCAGAAGATCGCCCCGAGCGCGCTCAGCGACGAGGAGAAGAACGCCTGCGACGGCGAGCTCGACGTCCTCGAGAAGCGGACCAAGCTCTTCGCCGCCCAGGGGCTCGCGCCCGCCGAGGTGGCGAAGCGCAACGAGGCGGCCCAGGCGGCCCTCGACGAGTGCGTCAACGCCTTCCGCGCCAAGCGCGGCGCCGAGAAGGAGCGGCTCGCCGACCTGAACGAGCTCGAGCGGCGCACCGGCCCCAACGCCTCCGACGCGGTGCGCGCCGAGGCCTGGGCGCAGATCCGGCGCGAGCGGCTCGCCGCCAAGCCGCCGTCCGAGCTGACCGCCGAGGAGCAGGCGGAGCTGAACGCGGGCAACAAGCAGGAGCTGGCCGAGACGCACGCCACGCTCGACACCACCCACGCCCGCGATCCGGGCTTCATGCGGATGGTCCACTCCGCGCTCGCCTGCTACCACGGCGTGCGGCGCGACCGGCTGAGGGAGAGCCTGGCGCACGAGGAGTCGCTGGTGAAGCTCGGCCAGGGCGACCGCAACAAGCTCTACGCGCTCAAGAGCGACCTGCGCCAGTCGGACGACGTGCTGGCGCGCGCCCGCGAGGCCTCCAAGGGCTTCAAGGAGGGGCTCGGCAAGTGCACCGAGGAGCAGGTGGCCATCCTGGCCCACTGCCTCGCCATCCGCTTCGAGGGGCAGCGCAACGAGCCCGCCTGCGAGTCGGAGGAGATCCAGCAGTACATCCGATTCATCAAGTGATCCCCGCAAACCCTGCACCGGGGCGAGGTCTCGCCGCGGTTCCTGCGCTGGCCAGGCGCGAAAACTTCGGTTTCCGGGCAATTTTGTCGCCCGGCCTCGGCACACGGGTTGCTCTGGATCAGGCGGCCGCCGAGCCGCCTCGCCTCGCGTCGGACCGAAGCGAAGACGAGGTGGGCCCTTCCGGGCCAGGGATTCCCCGCCGTCCTCCCGAA
>DASTGK010000075.1:0-2687 GCA_035719085.1 Anaeromyxobacteraceae bacterium | reverse complement strand
CGCCGCCGGCCTCGCGGCTCGCCCCCGCGACCTCGGTCAGCTCCTGGAGTCTTTCGTCGTGGCGGAGCTGCTCCGCCTGGCGCCACACGCGCGCCTCCAGCCTCGCCTGCACCACCTGCGGACGAGCGACGGCGTCGAGGTGGACGTCGTGCTCGAAGCCCGGCGGCACCAGCTGGTCGGCGTCGAGGTCAAGGCGGCCAGCTCGGTGTCGGCCGCGGACTTCCGCGGCCTCCGCTTCCTCCAGGAAGCCGTCGGCGACCGCCTTCGGAGCGGGGTGGTGCTCTACACCGGGCGCGAGACGCTCCCCTTCGGGCCTCGACTCTGGGCCGTGCCGGTGTCGGCTCTCTGGAGCGGCTGAGGTCACCGCGCCAGGCGGGCGCGGAGCCGGCCGGCCTGCCCCCTTTGCCCGTGTATGTCCGTCTCCCACCTACGCTCTCCACCAGGCTCATCACGGGCCGCCAGGAGGAGAACGATGGTCGAGGCGACGACGAGCGTGGGGGCGCTGAGCGGGGACGCGGTGCGGGAGCTCTGGTGCTGGCTCTGGGCCGGGATCGCCGAGCGCGAGCACCGGATCTGGCGCGAGTTCTCGAGCAGCCGCGACATCCGCAAGGAGAAGCTGGTGCTGCGCGGGCTCCTCCCGCGGTTCGACGCGGCGGCCGGGCGCGACGACGCGCCGGCCCGCGCGCCGGGCCTCGACCTGTCGAAGGGCGCGGCCTTCGAGCTCCTGGCCTGGCTCGGCTGCATCCTCGAGGCCCTCGACGCCGCCGCGGAGCAGGCCAGCGGCGAGCCCGCCACGTCGAGGCTGGCCGAGGCCACCGCGGCCATCCGGATGGTGCTCGCCCAGTGGGTCGCCTCGCTCCCGCCGGGCCGCGAGTGGAGCTTCCACACCACCTGGGACCGGCTCCAGCACGGCGTCGAGGCGGCACGCGTGCGGCCGTTCGCGGGCTGGCTCGGCGCGGAGGCCGAGAGCCGCGCCGGCGACGGCGACCTGCGGGCGGAGCTGCTCGGCCGCGCCTTCGAGCGGCTGGCGGCGGCCGCGGGGCTCACGCCCGGCGCGCTGCGCGCCCTGGCCCCGCCCTGCCCCATGCCCTGGACGCCGCCGAGCCCGCTCCTCCCGGCCTACCTCGGCGGCTCGTCGAACCCGCACGGCCTCTTCACCGTCACCCTCACCCAGGGTGACGTCGGACCGGAGCGCGGCGCGGCGCCGCTGCACGAGTTCTTCGCCGCGCTCACGCGGCGGTGAGCCGGGGCGCGGCTCGGAGGGCCGGAGGGAGCGAGCAACCTGGCGGCGCTGTATACATCGACGGCATAAATCCGGTAAAACTGCCGCCTATGTTTCCGCGCCGCCTCCAGCCGCCGACGCGCTCCTTCTTCCTGCTCGGCCCCAGGGCCACCGGCAAGACGACCTGGCTTCGCCAGCACTTCTCGAAGGCCCGGTGGTTCAACCTCCTCGAGGAGCGGCAGTGGTCGCGGCTCCTTCGCGAGCCCGGCCTCTTCCGCCAGGAGGTCGACGCGCTCCCGAGCGGGACCTGGGTCGTGGTGGACGAGGTGCAGCGCCTCCCAGGGCTGCTCCACGAGGTCCACGACGTCCTCTCGCACGACGCCCGCCGGGTGCGCTTCGCGCTCACCGGCTCCAGCGCCCGGAAGCTGCGGTCCCGCGACGTGGACCTCCTGGCCGGGCGCGCCGCGAGCCGGCGGTTCTTCCCGCTGGTGGCCTCCGAGCTGGCGCCCGGCACCCCCGTCGACGACCTGCTCCGCTTCGGTGGCCTCCCGGCCGTGCGGAGCGAGGCGTCGACGAAGGCCCGCGTCGAGCTGCTCGAGGCCTACCGGGACACCTACCTGGCCGAGGAGATCCGCAACGAGGGGCTGGTCCGGAGCCTCGACGGCTTCTCGCGCTTCCTGGAGGTGGCCTCCCTGCTCGAGGGGCAGGTCCTCAACGTGGCCGGGATCGCCCGCGACGCCGGCGTCTCGCGCACGACGGTCCAGGGGTTCTTCGACGTGCTGTCGGACACCATGCTGGGCACCACGCTGCCGGCGTGGCGGCCGCGCGCGCGCGTGAAGGAGGTCGCCAACCCGAAGTTCTACCTCTTCGACACCGGCGTGGCGCGCACGCTGTCCGGCCGGCTGCGCGAGCCCCTCCACCCCACCGAGCGCGGCCCGCTGCTGGAGGCCTGGACGCTCCACGAGCTGCGGGCGCACCTGCACGACCACGAGGTGGGCGGGGAGCTCAGCTACTGGCGGCTCCCGTCGGGCCTCGAGGTGGACTTCGTCTGGCAGCGAGCCGACCACCGAATCGGAATCGAGGTGAAGGCCTCCGAGCGCTGGCGCACCGGCGACGGCGAAGGGCTCCGCCAGCTCGGCAAGGCGGTCGGGCTCGACCGGAGCGTGGTCGTCTACCTGGGCGACCGCCGCTTGAAGGACGGTGAGCTCGACGTGCTGCCCTTCTGGGAGTTCATCGCCGGGATGAAGGAGCTGTTCCCGGCCTGAGTGGGGCTCCTTGCGCGCCCACGGAACCGAGCTGGAGCCCCTTCCTACGCGGCCCCGATCGCCTCCAGCACCCGCGCCACCTCCACCCGCCGCCGGTACCTGTTGGATCGGCTTGTTCGCGATCGTGAGCGATCCGTCGGTCACAGTTCCCTCGAGCCCCTCGAGCGACCAGGTCGCCTTCTCCTCGCGCAGGAATCGCC
>DASTGK010000074.1:0-7605 GCA_035719085.1 Anaeromyxobacteraceae bacterium | reverse complement strand
GGACGGCCGCGCTCGCGGTGCTGCTCGCCCCGGCCCGGCTGCTGGCGCCGCTCCGGCTGCTGCCGCGGCGGCGGCCGGCCGGAGGGGACGAAGTCGGGCGTGAGCTCGCGCCGCTCGTAGGCGCGCCAGATCTCGTGGGCGTCGCCGGCGGCGGCCTGGAGCGACGGGTCGATGGCGGCGAAGAAGCGGCGCAGCCCGTCGAGATCGCGCCGGAAGAAGTGCTCCGCCTGCCGGTTGTGGGCCGCGCCGACCACCTGCGGGAAGTCGATCACCACCGGGCCGTCGCGTCCGAGCAGCACGTTGTAGGGCGAGAGGTCGCCGTGCACGAGATCGCAGGTGAGGATCCGGATCGCCTGGCTCCGCAGGTCGGCGTAGAGCGCCGCCGCCTGGTCGCGCGAGACGCCGGCGTCGACGAGCCGGGGCGCGGCGTGGCCGGCGGCGTCGCGCACCACCTCCATCACCAGCACCCCCTCGTAGAAGACGACGGGGCGCGGCACCCGGACGCCGGCCGCGTGGAGCGTGTGGAGCGCGTCGGCCTCCTTGGTCTTCCAGGCCTCCTCGGCCGCCTTCTGGCCGAAGCGCGTGCCGCGGTCCATGGCCCGCTGCGTCCGCGTGTTCCGCACCTGCCGCCCCTCGGTGTAGGCGGCGTTGTTCTTGAAGCTGCGCGCGTGGCGCTCCTTGTAGACCTTGGCGGCCAGCACCTCGTCGCCGTGCCGGACGAGGTACAGGTCGGCCTCCTTGCCGCTCTTCAGGCGGGTGAGGACCTCGTCGATGACGCCATCGGCGAGCAGGGGGTCGAGCGCGTGGATCATGGGTGGCGGCCGGCTCCGGGGGTGGAGGACCGCGTGAGCCTAGCAGGCGCCGGGCCCGGGCGTCAGGCTATGGCCGGACTAGATGACCGGCGCGCCTGACTGCACCGCCTCGAGCAGCAGCGCGGCCCAGGCGAAGCGGGCGGTGGGGCCGAGCAGGATGCTCAGGCCGGCCGCGGCGACGCGGGCGGCTGGCGAGGCCCAGCGGACGACCCCGGACACCTCGGCGTCGCGCCAGCTCGCGCCGAGCCTCACGGTCAGCGCCTCGCCGATCTCGGGCGCGGGGCCGGACCAGTCGAGGCTGCAGCCGAGCTCGGAGACGGAGCGGGTGGTCATGAGGAGCTGCCAGTCGGGCGAGGTGACCACCACCGGCCGGTGGACCAGGAAGCGGGGCGCCCGCTCGAAGTAGGGGACCGACTCGCCGCGGGCGGCCGCGAGCAGGAGCTGCACGGCGCGCAGGCTCTCGAGGTCCGGCGCGACCTCGACCCGGTGGAGCGCCCGGCCGCGGCCGATGCTCACGACGTTGCCCTGGATCGTGGCCGACTGGCGGCGGCCGCCGAGCCGGATCCGCGCCGCGACCCGCTCTCGCAGCACCGGCTGCTCGGTGGTGGAGAGGAAGAGGCGACCCGTCTGGCTCCGCCAGCTCGCGAGGAGCTCGCTCGGCTGGAGCAACGTGTCGATCGCGAGCATGAAGGGCTCCGGGTGGGTCGGCGCGAGACGCCCCGGGCGGTGGGGCGGCCGGCTGACTCCATTCCATGTGACACCTGAGCGTAGGAATCGAGACAGGTTCTTGCGACCTCTCCACAGGGGGTCCCGCGGACGCAGAGACCGGGCAGGGGCGCGGCGCCGGCGGGAGCGACGGCGCCACGAGCTGGGACGCGTGGAGAAAACGGTTGCCGTCGGGCCGGCGCTCAGGCCGGCTCGCGGCGCAGGAGCGCCGAGCCGCTCACCAGCAGGATCCCGGCGAGCACGAGCAGTGCGCCGCCGGCGAAGGCGGGCGTCAGGGGCTCGCCGAGCACGGCGACGCCCAGGGCCACGCCGAAGATCGGCGTCATGAAGGTGAAGACCGAGAGCCGGGTGGCGAGGTAGCGGCGCAGGAGCCAGAACCAGGTGAGGTAGCTGGCGAACGAGACGACGACGCCCTGGAAGAGGAGGCTGGCCCAGGCGACCGGCGTCATGGCGATCGGCCCCGCCCGGCCGGTGGCGAAGGCCACGGCGAGCAGGACGAGGAAGCCGCCGAGCAGCTGGTAGAGGAGCGTCTCGGCGGCGGGCGCCTCGGAGAGCGTGGAGCAGCGGATCACCACGGTGGTGGCGCCCCAGGCCGCGCCGGCCGCCACGCCGAGCGCGTCGCCGAGGAGCAGCTCCGGGGAGAGGCCGCCCGACGGCGCGGCGCCGCCGAACGCGAGGGCGATGCCGGCGAAGGCCACGCCGATGCCGAGCCACTGGTGGCGCCGGAGCCGCTCCGCCGGAAGCGCCAGGTGGAGGCCGAGCGCGGTGAAGACCGGGGCCGTGTAGAGGAAGACCGACATGCGCGAGGCGGTGGTGTGGCGCAGCCCCTCGGCGACGAAGAGGAACTCGGCGGCGAAGAGCGCCCCGGCGAGGAGGCCCGGCCGGAGCGTGGCGCCGTCGAGCGCGAGCCGCTCGCCGCGCCAGCGGGCGAAGGCGAAGACCAGCGCCGCGCTCAGCCCGGAGCGGAGCGAGGCCTGCATGATGGTCGGGACGTCGGGGGCGGCCAGCTTGATGGCCACCTGCTGCGCCCCCCAGGTGGCGCAGAGCAGCAGCATCGTGGCGAGGGCGAAGCCGTCGAGCGGCCGGCGGGAGGAGGGCATCGTGGTGGGCCTCGTCGGGGGGACGCAGCCTAGAGGCCAGGCCCCGAATTGGAAAGGGCGTTCGCACCCGCCGTCACGGCGGGGCCGTGCACCGCGCCGGCCGGGCCAGCAGATCGGGCGCCACACCGCGCGAGGAGACCCCGATGCCCACCATCTCCCTCAAGCTGAACGGCGCGCCCGTCACCGTGGAGGTCGAGGGGCGGACGCTCCTGGTGGAGCTGCTGCGCGACAGGCTCGGCCTCACCGGCACGCACGTCGGCTGCGACACGAGCCAGTGCGGCGCCTGCGTGGTCCACCTCGACGGCCGCTCGGTGAAGAGCTGCACGCTCTTCGCGGTGGAGTGCGACGGGCGCGAGGTCCGCACCATCGAGGGGCTGGCGAGGGACGGCGAGCTCCACCCGGTGCAGCAGGCCTTCCACGAGGCGCACGCGCTCCAGTGCGGCTTCTGCACGCCCGGCATGGTGATGAGCGCGGTCGACCTCCTGGCGCGCCACCCCGGCGCGGGCGAGGCGGAGATCCGGTCCTGGCTGGAGGGGAACCTCTGCCGGTGCACCGGCTACGAGAACATCGTGCGGGCCGTGAAGGCCGCGGGCCGGAGGACGCCATGAGCCAGGACGGGATCGGCGCGGCCGTGAAGCGCAAGGAGGACCGCCGCTTCCTCACCGGCGCCGGCCACTACACCGACGACCTGTCCCGCCCCGGCCAGGCCTTCCTGCACGTGGTCCGCTCCCCCTTCGCCCACGCCCGGGTGAAGGCGATCCGCGCCGACGCGGCGCGGCGGGCGCCCGGCGTGCTGGCGGTGCTCACCGGCGCCGACCTGGCGCGCGAGAAGATCGGCAACATCCCGACCGGCTGGCTCATCCACTCGAAGGACGGCACGCCCATGGTCGAGCCGCCCCACCCGGCGCTCGTCACCGACCGGGTGCGCCACGTCGGCGACCAGGTGGCGGTGGTGGTGGCCGCGACGCGCGACCAGGCGCGCGAGGCGGCCGTGCTCGTCGAGGTGGACTACGAGGAGCTGCCGGCCGTCGCCTCGGTGGCGCAGGCGGTGGCGCCGGGCGCCCCGCTCGTCTGGGGCCAGGCCCCGGGCAACACCTGCTACGACTGGACGCTCGGCGACGAGGCGGCCACCGACGCCGCCTTCGCGAAGGCCAAGACGGTGGTCTCGCTCGACGTCGTCAACAACCGGCTCATCCCCAACGCCATCGAGCCGCGCGCCGCGCTCGGCGAGTACGACCGGGCCACCGGCGACTACACGCTCCACACCACCAGCCAGAACCCGCACCTCACCCGGCTCCTGCTGGCCGCCTTCAGCTTCGGCGTGCCGGAGCACAAGCTGCGGGTGGTGGCGCCCGACGTGGGCGGCGGCTTCGGCTCCAAGATCTTCCACTACGCCGAGGAGCTCCTGGTGCTCTGGGCGGCCCGCACCGTCGGCCGGCCGGTCCGCTGGACGGCGCAGCGCTCCGAGTCCTTCATGTCCGACGCCCACGGGCGCGACCACGTGAGCCACGGCGAGCTGGCGCTCGACGCCGACGGCCGGTTCCTCGGCCTGCGGGTGCGCACCGTCGCCAACCTGGGCGCCTACCTCTCCACCTTCGCGCCGGCGGTGCCGACCTACCTCTACGGCACGCTCTTCGCCGGCTGCTACCGCACGCCGGCCATCCACGTCTCGGTGCGGACGGTCTTCACC
The DNA here is from genome assembly GCA_035719085.1 of Anaeromyxobacteraceae bacterium. GTDB lineage: Bacteria > Myxococcota > Myxococcia > Myxococcales > Anaeromyxobacteraceae > JADKCZ01. The sequence continues at coordinate 3,277 of DASTGK010000074.1, read as the reverse complement.
AACACCGTGCCGGTGGACGCCTACCGCGGCGCCGGCCGGCCCGAGGCGGTCTTCCTGCTCGAGCGGCTGGTCGACACCGCGGCCCGAGCCACCGGCATCGACCGGGTGGAGCTGCGGCGGCGCAACTTCGTCCAGCCGGACCAGTTCCCGTACCAGACGCCGGTGGCGCTCCAGTACGACAGCGGCGACTACGGGGCCACGCTGGCGGCGGCGCTCGACAAGGCCGGCTGGGCCGGGTTCGAGGCGCGGCGGGCCGAGGCGCGCACCCGGGGCAAGCTGCGCGGCATCGGCCTCTCCACCTACGTGGAGGCCTGCGGCCTCGCCCCGTCGGCGCTGGCCGGCGCGCTCGGCGCCCGGGCCGGCCTCTACGAGTCGGCCGGCGTCCGGGTCGACCCGACCGGCAGCGTCACCGTCTTCACCGGCACGCACAGCCACGGCCAGGGGCACGAGACCACCTTCGCGCAGATCGTGGCCGAGAAGCTCGGCCTGCCGCTCGACCGGGTGGAGGTGGTCCACGGCGACACCGCCCGCACCTCCTTCGGCATGGGCACCTACGGCTCGCGCTCGCTCGCCGTGGGCGGCTCGGCGCTCGTCACCGCGCTGCAGAAGGTGATCGACAAGGGGAAGAAGATCGCGGCCCACCTGCTCGAGGCGGGGGAGGGCGACGTGGTCTTCGAGGGCGGGCGCTACGTGGTGGCCGGCACCGACCGGGCCAAGACCTTCGCCGAGGTGGCCTTCGCCGCCTACGTGCCGCACAAGTACCCGGCCGGCCTCGAGCCCGGGCTCGAGGAGACGGCCTTCTACGACCCGAAGAACTTCACCTACCCGGCCGGCTGCCACGTCTGCGAGGTGGAGATCGACCCGGAGACCGGGACCACCAGGGTGGTGGCGCTCACCGCGGTGGACGACGTCGGCGTGGTGATCAACCCGATGATCGTCGAGGGGCAGGTGCACGGCGGGCTCGCCCAGGGGGTGGGCCAGGCGCTCCTCGAGGGGGCGCTCTACGACGACGCCGGCCAGCTGCTCTCCGGCTCCTTCCTCGGGTACACCATGCCGCGCGCCTCCGATCTGCCGGCCTGGCAGGTGGCGACCCGGATCACCCCGTGCACCCACAACCCGCTCGGCTCGAAGGGCGTGGGCGAGGTGGGGGCCATCGGCTCGCCGCCCGCCGTCATCAACGCCGTGGTCGACGCGCTGGCCCACCTCGGCGTGCGCCACGTCGACATGCCGGCCACGCCGGAGCGCGTCTGGCGCGCCATCCGCGGCGCGGCGGCCAAGGGCTAGGAGGCGGCCATGCAAGACTTCGCGTTCCTGCGTCCCGAGTCGGTCGCCGCGGCGGTGGCGGCCTTGAAGGCCCGCCCCGACGCCAAGTACCTGGGGGGCGGCCAGAGCCTCATCCCGGTGATGAAGCTCGGCCTCTCCATGCCCTCCGACCTCGTCGCGCTCGCCGGCCTCACCGAGCTCCGGGGGATCCGGCGCGACGGGAAGACGCTCGTCGTCGGCGCCGGCACCACCCACGCCGAGGTGGCCGCCTCGCCCGAGGTGAGGGCCGCCGTGCCGGCGCTCGCCGAACTCGCCGGCCACATCGGCGACCCGCAGGTGCGCAACCGCGGCACGCTGGGCGGCTCGCTGGCCCACGCCGACCCGTCGGCCGACTACCCGGCGGCGGTGCTGGCGCTCGGGGCGAGCGTGGTCACAGACCGGCGCACCGTCCCGGCCGACGCCTTCTTCACCGGGATGTTCCAGACGGCGCTCACCGCCGACGAGCTGGTGGTGGCGGTCCGCTTCCCCGAGCCGGAGAAGGCGGCCTACGCCAAGTTCCCGCACCCGGCCTCGCGCTTCGCGCTCGTCGGCGTCATGGTGGCGAAGGGGCCGGCCGGGGTGCGCGTGGCGGTCACCGGCGCCGGGCCGTGCGTCTTCCGGGCTGCGCCCCTCGAGGCGGCGCTCTCGGGGCGGTTCGCGCCCGAGGCGCTCGACGGCCTCGCGGTGCCGGAGGCCGGGCTGGTCGGCGATCCGTTCGGCAGCGCCGAGTACCGGGCCCACCTGGTGGTGGTGCTGGCGCGGCGGGCCGTCGCCGCCTGCGCCTGAGCGAGGGCGGCCCCCGCGTGACCGCCCCGCGCCCGCTGCCCGGCTCCGTCGACGAGACGCTCGCCCTGCTCGGCGCGGGTGAGTACGTGGCCGACCGCAGCCTGGCCACGGCCCTCTTCCTCTCGCTGCGGCTCGGCCGCCCGCTCTTCCTCGAGGGGGAGGCGGGCGTCGGCAAGACCGAGGTGGCCAAGGTGCTGGCGCGCACGCTCGGCCGGCGGCTCATCCGGCTGCAGTGCTACGAGGGGCTCGACCTCGCCTCGGCCGCCTACGAGTGGGACTACCCGCGCCAGATGCTCGAGATCCGGATCGCCGAGGCGGCCCACGAGCTCGACCGGCGGCGGCTGGAGCAGGACCTCTTCTCCGAGCGCTTCCTGGTGAAGCGGCCGCTCCTGCAGGCGCTCGAGCCCGACCCCGCCGGCCCGCCGGTGCTGCTTATCGACGAGCTCGACCGGGCCGACGAGCCGTTCGAGGCCTTCCTGCTCGAGGTGCTCTCCGACTTCCAGGTGACGGTGCCGGAGCTGGGGACCGTGACCGCGCCGGCGCCGCCGCTCGTCGTCATCACCTCCAACCGGACGCGCGAGATCCACGACGCGCTCAAGCGGCGCTGCCTCTACGCCTGGGTCGATTACCCCGACGCCGAGCGCGAGCTGGCCATCCTGGCGCTGCGGGTGCCGGGCGCGCCGGAGCGGCTCTCGCGCCAGGTGGTCGCCTTCGTGCAGCGGCTGCGCACCCGCGACCTCTTCAAGCTCCCGGGGGTCACCGAGACGCTCGACTGGGCGCAGGCGCTGGTGGCGCTGGAGCGGACGGCGCTGGACGCCGCCACGGTCGAGGCGACGCTCGGCGTCCTCCTCAAGTACCAGGACGACATCGCGCGGGTCCGCGGGGCCGAGGCCGAGGCGCTGCTGCGCGAGGCGGCGGGGCCGTGACGGGCGGGCTGGCGGCCTCGGTCGTCGGCTTCGCCCGGGCCCTGCGCGGCGCCGGCCTCTCGCTCGGGCCGGGGCGGGTGCACGACGCCGTCGCGGCGCTCGTCGAGGTGGGGGTCGAGCGGCGCGACGACGCCTACTGGGCGCTCCACGCCGCGCTCGTCAGCCGGCCCGAGGAGCGCCCGCTCTTCGACGAGGCCTTCCGGCGCTGGTGGCGCGCGCCCGACGCGGTCGCCCCGCCGGCGCTCCCCGGCGCGCGCCTCGCC
>DASTGK010000073.1:0-3524 GCA_035719085.1 Anaeromyxobacteraceae bacterium | reverse complement strand
GCTCCCTCTCCCCCACCGGGCTCGGCGCGACCCTCTCCCTCTCCCCCACCGGGGGAGAGGGCCGGGGTGAGGGGGCGACTCGCGGAGAAGGAGCCGGCGGAGAAGGAGCCGGCGGAGAAGGAGGCGGCGGAGATGGAGGCGGCGGGGGTGGAGGCTGCGGAGCCGGCCTCGCCGCTGGCCTCGCCACCACGGGCGCCAGGATCGCCCGCAGGTCGGCCTCGAGCCGGTCGAGATCGGCCTCGCCGATCCGGCCGCTCGGAGCGAGCGCGAACGTCCAGCGCTGCGGCGGCTGCCTCGCGCTCGTGAGCAGGACGAGCGCGACCGCGCGGCCGGCAGCGTCGCGCGTGATGGCGCCGGTGAGGATGCCGCCGACCCCGAGGGCGCGCGCCTTGGCGAGGTCCGGAGCGCCGCGCGTCGAGACCTCGCGCCAGAGCACGCACGAGAAGTCGGGGCAGAGCGCCTCGGCGAGCTGGGTCGGGACGGTGAGCCGCGCGTCGCCCCGCACCGGCCCGATGGTGAGCGACGCGGCGCGCGCGCCGGCGGCCACGAGCAACCACGCGGCGGCGGCGATGGCGCGGCAGGCTCGTCCCCTCATGTCCTCCCCCTCTCGGAGACCCTCCGGCGATGAAACCGTGCGCCCCCGCGGCCAGCAAGCGCGCCGAGGGGACCCCTCCTTGTATGGAGCCGATCCGGCGCGGCGCCATGCCCCACGCTCACCGGACGCCTCGGTGGGTGCGGCCCCACTTCGCTCGACGGCGCGCGCCGCCGCGTGCTCTGCTCCGGCTCGATGGAGCTCGGGGGGGCCGCCATGGACGCTGCCGAGATCGTCCGATGGGCCGACGCGCTGGTGGTGCTCTCCGGCCCGGGGATGGGCGCCGACTCGGGCCTGCCCGACCTGCACGACGACCGGCAGTTCTGGCGCGCCTACCCGCCGTACGAGCGGCTCGGCCTCCGCTTCGTCGACGTGGCGCACCCGGAGCAGTTCGAGCGCGCGCCGGAGCTGGCCTGGGGCTTCTACGGCCACCGCCAGGCGCTCTACCGGGCCGCCCGGCCTCACCACGGGTACGAGATCCTGCGACGCTGGACCGAGCGGCTCGCCAAGCCGACGGCGGTGGCCACCACCTGCGTCGACGGCCTCTTCCTGCGCGCCGGCTTCGCCCGTGAGGCGGTGGCCGAGCTGCACGGCTCCATCGACCACCTGCAGTGCCTCGCGCCCTGCTGCGACGCGGTCTGGTCCTGGCACGACGCGGTGCCGATCGATCCGGCGACGATGCGGGCCCGGGCGCTGCCCTACTGCCCGGCCTGCGGCGGCGTCGCCCGGCCCAACGTGCTCATGCTCGGCGACGAGCGCTGGCTCTCCTGGCGCGCGGACGGCCAGCGCGAGCGGCTCGAGGCCTTCCTCGACGAGCGGGCCGGGCCGGGCCTCGCCGTGCTCGAGCTCGGGGCGAGCGCCGCCTTCCCGGTGCTGCGCCACCTCTCCGAGGAGCTGGCCCGGCACGGGGCGACGGTCGTCTGCGTCAACGCCCGCGAGCCGGGGCTCTCGCCGCCGCACGTCGCGCTCCGGGCCGGGCCGCTCGCCGGCCTCTCGGCCATCGAGGCGGCGCTGACCGCCTGATCCCCACGCCGCCGCCCGATCGACTCGGGTGGCGCGCGCGGGGCACCGAGCCCGGCGCCGCTACCCGCGCCCCGCCAGCCAGCGACCGATGGCGCCGTGCGTCCGCTCCCGCAGCGCCACCTCCTCGGCCAGCCGCTCCAGCGTCTGGTCGACCGCCTGGCGCGCCGCCTCCACCGGGTGGGCCTCGAAGAAGGCGCGCGCCTCGGCGAGGTGCGAGGGCAGCGTGAGCGCGCCGACCGCCTCGACCACCCGCCGCAGCAGCATGGGGGCGTTGGCGAGGCGCGCCGTCACGGCCGGCCACTCGGCCCGCAGCCGCGCCCAGAACGGCTCGCGCGCCGTCCGGTTGGCGAGCAGGCCGGCGGCGAAGGAGGCCCAGTCCTGCAGCGGCACCCCCTCCCCCATGGCCAGGTCGACGGCCCGCGCCGCCAGCGCCGGCTCCTCGAAGGCGGCGAGCGCCAGCAGCCAGCGGCGCTTGAAGGCCGGCTCGGCCTCGCGGGCGAAGAGCGCCCGGAAGGCGTCGAAGCGGGCCGCGTCGCCGCCGCGCGCCGCCATGGCCACCGCCGCGTCCTGGAGGTTCGGCTCGACGGCGCCGCGTTCACCGCTCGTGAACCGATCGAGCCGCCGCGCCGCCTCGGCCGCCAGCGCGGGGTCGCGCGCCACCAGGCCGACCGCCCGCACCAGCGCCGCCCGGGTGAGCCGCGGCTCGTCCCCCTCGCCCGGCGCCGCGTCCCAGCCGCTGCGGGCCAGCTGATCGCCGAGCGCCTGCCGCACGAAGGCGGCGAAGCGGGGCCGGTCCTCGTCGGCCACCAGGCGGTGCTCGATGGCCGAGAGGCGCGCCACCAGCTCGTCGAGCACGGCGTGGTCGGTCTCGCCCCCGAAGGCCGAGGCCAGGCCGAGCCAGGCCTCGATGGGCCGCTCGCCGCAGCGGACGAGCGCCCACTCGTCGGAGAGGAGCGAGACGCGCTCGGCGGGCGAGAGCTCCCCCAGGTGGCGCGAGAGGGCGGCGAGCAGCCCGGCGTCCGGGGCGACGCGGTAGACGCCGGTCGCGCCGGCGTTGGCCACCAGCCAGTCGGGCGTCGCCGCGAGCCGCAGCTCGGCCCGCTCGTCGCGCAGCAGGAGCCGCTCCTCGCGGACGGCGCCGCCGGCCGACCACCGGAGCACCACCGGCACCGGCCAGCGGGCCTCCGGATCGGCCTCGCCGGGCCGCGAGAAGAAGCGGCGCTGCGCGAGGCGCACCGTGGCGCCGTCCAGCTCGACCGAGAGGACCGGGAAGCCGGGGCGCCGGATCCAGGCATTGGCCAGCTCCACCACCGGCTGGCCGGAGGCCTCGCCGAGCGCCCGCCACAGGTCGTCGGCCATGGCGTTGCCGCGGGCGTGGCGCCGCATGTAGCGCCGGATGCCGTCGCGGAAGACGTCGGCGCCGAGGTACCCCTCGATCATCCGCAGCACCGCCCCGCCCTTCTCGTAGGTGATGAGGTCGAAGGCCTCGGTGGCCTCCTGCACCGTCCGCACCTCGGCGCGGATGGGGTGGGTGGAGCGCAGGGCGTCGAGGGCCATGGCGGCCGCCTTGCCCTGGTCGAAGGCCAGCCAGACGCGCCAGTCCGGGCGCCACTGGTCCACCACCACGTAGGCCATCCAGGTGGCGAAGGACTCGTTGAGCCAGAGGTCGTCCCACCAGGTCATGGTGACCAGGTTGCCGAACCACTGGTGGGCCAGCTCGTGCGTCACCACCTCGGCCACCCGCTTGCGCTGGGCCAGCGAGGCGGTGGCCGGGTCGAGGAGCAGCGCCACCTCGCGGTAGGTGACGAGGCCGGCGTTCTCCATGGCCCCGGCCTCGAAGTCCGGCACGCCAATCTGATCGACCTTGCCGAAGGCGTAGGGACGCCCGAAGTAATCCTCTAGGAGAGGC
>DASTGK010000072.1:0-3230 GCA_035719085.1 Anaeromyxobacteraceae bacterium | reverse complement strand
GCCAGGTGCTCGGCGAGGAAGCCGAGCATCCGCTCCCAGATCCGCTCCGCCAGCGCCGGGTCGGCGGTGGCGAGCGCCAGGTGCGTGAGCCCCGGCAGCACCAGCAGCTCGTGGCGCTTGCCGGCGCGCAGCAGGGCGTCGGAGAGCTTCAGCGAGTTGAAGAAGTAGACGTTGTCGTCGGCCGTCCCGTGGACGAGGAGCAGCGGGCGCGCCAGGCGCGGCGCCCAGCCGAGGAGCGACGAGCGCTCGTAGGCGGCCGGGTCGTCGGCCGGCAGCCCCAGGTACCGCTCCGTGTAGCAGGTGTCGTAGTCGCGCCAGTCGACCACCGGCGCGCCGGCCACCGCCGCCTTGAAGAGCTCCGGGTAGCGCATGACGGCGAGCGCCGCGAAGTAGCCGCCGAAGGACCAGCCGAAGACGCCGACGCGGTCGAGGTCGAGCTCCGGCACCTCGGCCGCCAGCGCCCGGAGCGCCGCCACCTGGTCGTCGAGCGCCGGCCCGGCGAAGTCGCCCTGGATGGCCCGCTCGAAGTCGCGCCCGCGCCGCGGCGTGCCGCGCCCGTCGATGGCCACGTAGACCCAGCCCTGGTCGGCGATCCACTGCGCCAGGTGCTCGGGCCGCGCCACCGCCAGCTGCGCGTGCGGCCCGCCGTAGACCTCGAGCAGCACCGGCAGCTTGGTGCCCGGCCTGGCGCCGCGCGGGCGCACCACCGTGGCCCAGAAGCCGGCGCCCGGGCCGACCCGGCGCAGATCGCCCTTCGGCTCGAACGGCGGCGGCTCGGCGACCGAGGGGAGCTCCGCCAGCCGGAGGCCGTCGACGCGGTGGGCCGCCGGCGCGGCGGCGGCGCCCAGCGTCGAGCGGGTCACGAGCAGCACCTCGCCGTTCCGGGAGAGCTTGGCCGCGAGCGTCACCGGCACCGCCGAGGGGAGCCACTCCACCGGCGCGGCCCGGTCCTTCACCACGTAGAGCCGCGCCTCGGCCGGCGACGGGCCGCCGGTGAACCAGAGCCAGCGCCGCCGTTCGTCGAAGCCGACGAAGCCGGCGAGCCCGGAATCCTTCCTCACCCAGACGTCGACGAGCGCGCCGTCCGGGGCGCGCCGCTCGATCTCCGGGGCGCCGCTCCGCTCGGTGCGCCAGAGGAAGCCGCTGCCGTCCTCCAGCCAGCGCGGGAAGCCGGCGGGCAGGTTCACCCAGGCCGGATCGTGCTCCTCGAGGAGCACCCGCGTCCGCCCGGTGGCCGGGTCGGCGGCGAGGAGCGCGAGCGCGGTCTGGCGCCGGTCGAGCACCACGAGCGACAGCGGGCCGCGCTCCGGCCACTCGACGGCGCCGAGGTACGGCCAGCGGTCGCGGTCCCAGTCGATCCAGGTGGGGGCGCCGCCCGCCGCCGGCGTCACCGCCAGCCGGACCCGGGCGTTGGCGCGGCCGGCGCGCGGGTAGCGGAAGGTGTCGGCGGGGCGCTCCGGGTGGAGCGGGTCGTGGATGGTGAAGGGCTCCACCTCGCGCTGGTCGGTCTCCTGCCAGAGGACGAGCCGCGAGTCGGGCGACCACCAGTGCCCCTCGAAGCGCCCCAGCTCCTCCTGCGCCACGAACTCGGCGAGCCCGTGAGGGACGTCGGGCGTGCCGCCGGTGGTGAGCGGGCGCTCGGCGTTGGTGGCGAGGTCGAGGAGCCGCAGGTCGTCGTCCACCACGTAGGAGAGCGTGGCGCCGTCGGGCGAGAAGCGGACGTCGAGCGGGCGGCCGCCGGTGCGCAGCGGCGTGGCGGCGCCGCTGCGGCGATCGACGAGGAAGAGCTTGCCGCCAACGGTCACGGCCACGCGGCGGCCGTCCCTCGAGAGCGTGAAGCTCGTGATGCCGCGCGCCGTGATCCGCTGCCGCTCGAGCTGCGCCTGCTCGGCGGCGGTGGTGGCGGCCGCGGCGCCGGCGAGGAGCCGGGCGGCGCTCGCCAGCTCGCGCGTCTCGCCGCTGGCGAGGTCGGTGGCGAAGAGCGCCTGGACGGCGTCGCGTGGGCCCGAGCGCAGGAAGAGGACGGCGTCGCCGTCGGGCGTGAGCACCGGGCGCGCCGGGCGGCCCGCGGTGAAGCGGCGGGTCTCGACGTAGCGGCGCAGGAACGGCTCGGCGGCCGGCGGGGAGGCCGGCGCCGGGGCGGGCGCCGCGGGCGAGGCGGCGCCGACGAGGGCGAGGGCGAGCGCGAGCATGGCGCCCACTCTCGCACGGGTCGGCTCCGCCCGGACGGCCCGCGAACCGCTCCGTCACAGCGGCCGGGTCGCGAAGTACCAGTCCTTCACGTGCAGGTCGTGCGCGCCGGCCCGCTGCGCCGCCACCTCGGAGGTGACCGGCGCCGGGACGATCACCTCCTCGCCCGGCACCCAGTTGGCCGGGCAGGAGACCGAGTTGGCGTCGATGGTCTGGAGCGCGTCCACCACCCGCAGGATCTCCTCGACGTTCCGGCCGAGCTGCATCGGGTAGTAGATCATCGCCCGCAGCGTCCGCTTCGGGTCGATGAAGAAGACGCACCGGACCGTGGCGGTGACCGAGCTCGGCTCGTGGATCATGCCGTAGCGGCGCGCCACCTTCTGGTCGAGGTCGGCCACCACCGGGAAGCCGATCTTCACGCCGAACTTCTCCTCGATGTTCCGCGTCCAGGCGATGTGGCTGTAGACCGAGTCGACCGAGATGCCGAGCAGCGCCACGCCGCGCCGCTCCAGCTCGGCCTGCCGCTTGGCCAGCTCCACGAGCTCGGTGGTGCAGACCGGCGTGAAGTCGGCCGGGTGGGAGAAGAGGACCACCCAGCGCCCCCGCTGCCACTCGGAGAACCGCAGCGGCCCGTGGGTGCTGTTGGCCTCGAAGTCGGGCGCCGGGCCGTTCAGCTCGAGCCGCGGCCGCTCCTCCTCGCGCGGCTCGAAGCCCGCGGGGACCTGCGTCGTCGTCGTTGCCGTCGCCATCTTCGCTTCGCTCCTCCCCCTCGCCGAGGTCGCCCTCCCGCGCTGCGCCCATAGGCGCCGGGCGCGGCGGGCGGTCATCTCCTTCGGGGCGGGCGGGCGCGCCGGGCGGGGCGGCGATGGGATATCTAGACCGCCCATGGACGACATTTCGAAGCCGCCGGCGCCGCTCGGGGCCGACGAGCTGGCCACGGCGCTCCGGGTGCTGGAGCGCGTCGCCGCCGACGGGGCGGCGCTCGCCGCGGTCGACGCCGGCACGCGGGAGCGGCTGCAGCGGCTCGCCGGCGAGGTGGC